>JAFALX010000097.1 GCA_019234035.1 Candidatus Dormiibacterota bacterium
ATGCGCCTGCTGGCCCGCGAGGAACCGGAGTCCTCGGCACTGGTCGCCGATGTGTTCCGTCGCGAGGGCATCGAGCTGCACACCGGCGTCTCGGCAGATCGCGTCCGCGAAGAGGGAGGCCAGATCGAGGTGACGCTTTCCGACGGCGCGGTCGTCGCAGCCGAGCGGTTGCTGGTCGCCATCGGCCGCCGCACCAACCTCGCGTCGTTGCAGCTGCAGACGGCGGGGCTCGATCCGCATGCCGGGCTGATCGCCGTCGACGATCGTCTCCGGACCGCAGTCCCCGGCATATGGGCGATCGGCGACATCACGGGGCACGGCGCCTTCACACACATTTCCCTCTACCAGGCCGACATCGCGTGCAACGACATCCTCGGTGTCGACGCACCCGGCGCCGACTATCGCGCGGTGCCGCGCGTGACATTCACCGATCCCGAGGTCGGTTCGGTCGGCCTCACCGAAGCGCAGGCGCGCGACAAAGGGCTCACCGTCCGCACCGGGATCGCCGACATCAGCAAGACCGCACGCGGCTGGATCCACAAGGCCGGCAACGACGGCCTGATCAAGCTCGTCGAGGACGCCGACCGCGGAGTGCTCGTCGGCGCCTCATCGGTCGGCCCCTGTGGCGGCGAGGTGCTGTCGATGCTGATGGTCGCCGTGCACGCCGAAGTGCCCGTGTCGAAGCTCTGCACGATGATCACGGCGTATCCGACATGGCACCGGGGACTGGAAGACGCATTACGAGACCTGAAGGCGATGACGTCCCCGCAAAGCGCGCGCGACTGCCCGCCCTGAGTTGCGGCGCACGCGCGCCTTCAGGCGGAGCGTGTGGCGCCGCAGCTCAGTGCCGCGGCGCCACGCAGCTCTTGCGCCGTCTAGCTCTTCAGGAACCCGTTCTGCACCAGCCAGGTGTGCGCCACGTCCGAGACCTTCTGATTCTGCACCTCGACCATGGCGTTCAAGGACACCATCGTCGCGGTCGTCAGCTTCTCGGCAACCGGCGTCATCAGCCCCGCGATGAGCGGGTACTTCTGCGCCACTGCCTGACGAACGATCAGTCCGGCGTTGTCCGGCGGGAAGAGGTTCTTGTCGTCCTTCAGCACGGTCAGGTTGTTCGCCTGAATCGCCGAGTCGGTGGTGAACACCTCGCCGGCCGCGCACTGTCCAGTGGCTATCGACTTCTCGGCTGTCGTCGCCACGTCGATGTAGTTGGCGTTCGCCGGCCAGCCGTACTTGCTCTCCAGACCCGGCAGCCCGTCAGGGCGGGTCCGGAACTCGGAGAGGATGCACACCTTCGTGTCCGTGTGCGCGCTCAGATACCTGCCGAAGTCGCCGAGCGTGGCGCCGAGCGTGCCGCTGTCGGAACTCTTGATCGCGATGCCGTTGGTGTCATCGAACGGCGTGTTCGCGTACCAGCAGAGCCCGCGCGCCGCGTCCTTCTGCTGCACGTAGCTGAATGCCTGGTTCGGATCCGTGGGGAACCCCGTGAGGTTCAGGTAGGTCCCGAGCTCGGTGCCCGTGTACTGCCAGTACATGTCGATGGTTCCCGAGGTCAATGCTGTCCCGATGGCCTGGTCTGCCGCCTGGAACGTGTAGGTCACGTTGAAGCCGTGTGCCTGCAGCACAAGCTGGGTCATCGTTGCGAGCAGCTGCTCCTCGGCGAAGGACTTGCTGCCGATCGACACCGATGCACCGTTGCCGCTGCCGGAGGTCGTCGCAGTCGGGCAGGCGGAGCCGGCCCCGGTCGTGGTGCTCGTGGTGGTGCTGCCACCGTTGTTGCCGCCACCGCACGCTGCGAGAACTGCCGGTATGGCCACCAGCAGCACCGCCATCACTCGTCGCATGTGAACTTCCTCCTCCTGTCGGGTCAGGCCGATATGCGTTTTGGAACCACGGCGCGTTCGACAAGCGAGAGCGCCCAATCTGCCAGCAGCGCGAGCGCCGCAACCATGACGGCGCCCACCAACACAATACGATCACTGCGGTTGATGCCGGATGCGATGACATCGCCGAGTCCACCACCGCCGATGAAGTTGCCGAGTGTAGCGGTGCCGATGACCAGCACGAGCGTGGTGCGTAGCCCGGCAAAGATCAGCGCCGAAGCCAGCGGAATCTCCACCGACAGCAGTGCCTGCAGCCGGGTCATGCCCATGCCGCGGGCGGATTCGATCACCGCGGGGTCGACCCCGTTGATGCCCGCGACGGTGTTGCGCAGCACCGGCAACAGCCCGAAGATGACCAGGCCGATGATCGTCGGCTCGGCCCCGAGGCCCAGCCACGCATACAGCAACACGAGAATTCCAATGCCGGGGACGGCCTGGCCGAGGTTGGCGAGCAGGAAGACCAGCACTCGGAACGGACGTGCGCCGATCGCGATGAGCACGCCGAGCGGGACACCCACCAGCGCGACGATGCCGAACGAGATGAACGACAGCGCGAGGTGACCGACGAAGCGGCTCTCGAGGAACGTGCTGTTCAGCACGCCGGAATCCGCGGGCCCCGGGGCGAGCGTCTGAAAGACGCCGAACGACGCCGCGATGCCGATCCCCACAGCGGCCGGGACGGCGAACAACCGGAGCCACGAGAGGCTGAGACGTCGCGTCCCGCGCGCGGTCACCGCGGCGACACTCATTGCGACGCCAGCCGGATGACTGTGCCGTCGACGACGCCGGCGACGCGATCGCCGTCGACCACGGCGACCGTGCCGTCGGGCGACCGCAGCACCGCGTCGAGTGCATCGCGCAACGTGCCACCGATGGCCACAGTGGTCTTCGGGGCTGAGCCGTTCACAGGCTGCAGCCTGACATCGCGCAAGTGGATGAGGGCCAGCCGGCGCACCAGGCGGGCCTCACCGAGAAAGGCGGTCACCGCAGGTGTCGCAGGGCGGGCCAGCAGCTCCGCGGGCGGCGCGTACTGCTCCACCTTCGCGCCGGCTGAGAGCAGGGCGACGCGGTCGCCGAGCTTGACCGCCTCGTCGATGTCATGAGTGACAAAAACGATCGTCTTGCGCACCACCTGCTGCAGCCGCAGCAGCTCGTTCTGCAGGCGCTCCCTCGCGATGGGATCGATGGCGCCGAACGGCTCGTCCATCAGCATGATGTTCGGGTCGACGGCGAGCGCACGGGCCACGCCGACGCGCTGTCGCTCTCCCCCGCTGAGCTCTGCGGGCAGCCGCTTCGCGTAGTCCCGTGGCGGCAGACCGATGAGCTCGAGGAGCTCGTTCACGCGCGTATCGATCCGTTGTTTGTCCCAGTGATCGAGATGCGGCACGGTCGCGACGTTCTCGGCGACGGTGCGGTGCGGGAAGAGGCCGATCGCCTGAATGACGTATCCGATGGAGCGCCGCAGCTCGTTGGGGTCGCGCTTGCGCGTGTCCTCGCCGTCGATGGAGATCGTCCCCGACGTCGGCTCGATCAGCCGGTTGATCATCTTCAACGACGTCGTCTTGCCGCAGCCCGAGGGACCGACGAACACGACGATCTCGCCGCTCGGGATCTCCAGCGAGAGATCGTGCACCGCGCCGGGGCCGTCGTGGCCGGCGTAGTGCTTGCTGACGTGATCGAACGTGATCATGTTGCCGCCACGGCGACACGGCCTCGTGAGAGCGCCCGCTGCAGGGCGGCCAGTGTCAGGTCCGCCAGGATTCCGATGGCGGCGACGGGGATGATGCCCGCGAGCACCGCGTCCAGAGTCCCCGTCGAGCGACCGATCGCCGCCAGAATGGGCTGACCCAGATCGTTCGCGCCAACTGTGGCGCCAACAGTCGCGATGGCAACGACGAGTACGGTTGCCTGCCGAAGTCCCGCCAGGATGACCGGCACCGCGAGCGGCAGCTCCACCCGTGTCAACAGCTGCCGCCCGCTCATCCCCATGCCGCGCGCCGCCTCGACGATTGCGGGATCGACGGCCATGATCCCCGCACGGGTGTTGCGGGTGATCGGCAGCAGCGCATACATGGCGAGCCCGACGATGACCGGTGGGTTGCCGAGCCCGACCCAGATCGACAGCAGTCCAAAGAGCGCGAAGCTCGGCAGTGTGACGAGCGTGCTCGTCACCGCCAGCACCACCGTCCCGAACCAGGAGGATCGCGCCGCTCCCACTCCCAAACCGAGGCCGATCGCCGCGGCGAGGGCGATGCTGATCGCGACGATGAACAGGTGCGTCTCGATCTGCGGCCCCAGTGTGTCCCAGTTGTCCGCGATGTACCGGAAGACGCTCACGGCGCGCCTCCTCGGGTCACGATTGGGGGCCGTCCTCTGAGGAGGCCGTGTCCGTCGGCCAAGGCATGGGATGGTAGCCGATCAGTGAAGGGGCGGCCGCACGCCCTACGGAGTGGCGGACGCCGCGGCCGGCGTGCTGTCCGCCGTGAGGCCGATCGTCGCCACGAACCACGCGCCGGCGACGCCCTGGCCCTTGACCATCCCCTGCGACGTGTCCTGGTCGTACGTGTGCAGCGGCCAGCCGTTGTACGTGACCTCCGTCGACCCGTCAGCGAGCGCGACCGTGCCGAGTGTCCCGGGCACGTTGCCGGGCTTGGTCTCCGGCCCGGCGACCCTGAGCGGCGGCCACGTCGTCGCGCACCCGCCCGTGCATGCGACGACACCGCCCTTCTCGTGCGTGAAGTAGTAGAGGGTGAAGCCGGAGACTGTCGACAGCGCCTCCCCCGCTGCGGTGCTTCTTGTCGAGACGGTGAGGGGACCCGACGCCACCGCCGGGACGGGGGGCGACGCCGTCGCCGTGGGCGTCGGACCCGCTGAAATGGTCGCAGTGGGGGAAGGTGACCCGCCGCATGCGGCGAGCACACCGACGGCGAGTGGCAGCATGGTCAGGAGTCGCCGATCAGGCATCGGCGAGCGAGCATACGGTGCCGGGGCGGGTGGCCTTTAGTACGGGTTGTACGGCGTCGACGTCGCCGCGGCAGGCGCGGCTCCGTTCGTCGTCAACGATGGGGTGGCGGCGAACCATTTGCCGGCGATTCCCTGGCCGTTGGTCTGCCCCGCTGCGGTGTCTGCCGCGTATGTGTGCAACGGCCAGCCGTTGTACGTGACCTCCATCGATCCGTCGGCGAGCGCGACCGTGCCAAGGGCTCCGGTCACGCCGGAGGGCTCGGACGCTGCGCCACTTGCCTTGAGCGGCGGCCACGTCGACGCGCATCCGGCCGTGCACGCAACGACGCCTCCCTTCTCCGGAGTGAAGTAGTACAGCGTCAGCCCCTGCGGCGTGGTCAGCACGGTGCCGAGCGCCGTCGTGCCGGTGGACACGGTGGTGGGGCCCGACGCCGTCGGCGTCTGCGTGGGCGAGGCCGACGTGGCCGGCGTCGAGGCGCCGGCGGAGCTGGGTGTCGGGCTCGTCGACGGGCTGCCGCCACACGCGGCCAGCGCGCAGGTCGCGAGCGTCAGAGCGGAGAGCGGTCGCACGTCGATCATCTATCAAGAGTTGTACGCACGCCGGTTACGCGCCACTGCCTCGGTATGCTCGACGTGTGTGCCGGAGCATCAAGACCCTGCGTGGAGCGGAACCCGAGGCGAGTGACGAGGAGATCCGCGCTGCCGCCCTGCAGTTCGTTCGCAAGGTCAGTGGATACCGGGCGCCGTCGCAGCGCAACCGCCCCGCATTCGACGATGCGGTCGAGGATGTGACCGCAAGCGTGACGCGCCTGCTGGACCGCCTGGAGACCCGTTGATCGCCTCGCCGGGGCTGCCCCGCCTACACTGACACATCAATGAGGCGGCGAACCCTCCTCGCCGGCGCGGCAGCTCTGCTCGCCGGCGGCACCGCGTACGAACTCGACCGGCGTCATCTCCTGCAGGAGCGCGACGCCGATCCCGACTGGCAGGAGCTGACCATCCCCCTGCAGGGTCGTCCGACGGAGGTGTTCTCAGCGGACGGCACGCGGCTCCACGTCGAGGTGTTCGGAGCGGACGATGCGCCCACGATCCTGCTCATCCACGGGTGGCTCGAGAGCATCGACCTCTGGCACCACCAGATCAGTGAGTTGTCGCGGGACTTCCGGGTCGTCGCGTACGAGCTGCGCGGGCACGGACGCAGCGGCCAGCCGCGCAACGGCCGCTACGACTACGAGGTGCTCGCCGATGACATGCAGGCCGTGCTCGACGCGATGCTGCCGCCGGGCGAGGTCTGCCTCGCCGCCGGTCACTCGCTGGGCGGCATGACGATCGTCTCGTGGGCGGGCCGGCATCCCGAGTCGGTGCACGTCCGGCTCGCCGGGGTGGCGCTCCTCAACACCGGCATGAGCGATTTCGTGCGCTACGCGACCGCTCTCGGCAACAGAACCGGATACCACGTGCACCACGCCGCGTACCAGGCGCTGTTCTTCACACCGGTGGCGTGGCCGCGGCAGTTCGACCGCGTCTCGTACTTCCTCACCAAGCGCATGGCGCTCGGGCCCTCGGCGAGCATCGGCGCCGTCGCGGCGTGCCATCGCATGTTCACGCGAACGCACCACCCCGCGCGTAGCGGATTCGGCCGGATGTTCCTGACGCTCGACCTCATGCCGGCCGTGGCGAAGCTGACCGCTCCGGCCGCGGTGATCGGCGGCCGGCTCGACCGGCTTCTGCCCCCCTGGTACTCAGAGAGGCTCGCGTCGGCGCTTCCCGATCTGGTCGAGTACGTGGACCTTGCCGAGTCGGGTCACATGTCGCCGCTGGAGGCACCGGACCGCGTCACGATGCACATCGGCCGCCTCGCTCGCGCGTGCCTGCTGGTGCGTCCTGTGACCCTGGAAGGGCGGGCGTTTGCGAGCGCCGGCATCGAGGACCCGCCCTCCGGCGAGGAGGCGGCGGCGGCCGGGGATGGCGCCGCCACGGGGGCGGTGGCCGTGGACGGCGCGCCGGTCATCGCCGCCGGCGACGCCGAGGAGAAGCCTGTGTCGAAGCGCCCGCGGCTGCGACGCCGCCGCAGGGGGTCGCCGCCGGTCAACACCGAGGTCGAGCAGAACCCGGCGTCCCGCTGACCGGCCGGTCAGTCGGACGAGGCTGAGCCCCCGTCGCCCTGCATCGTGATGCTGCCGTTGACGACGGTGCCGTCGTCCACGCGGAGGCGCGGGGTGCGCACGTCGCCGGTGATGGAACCGGTGCCGTGCACGTTGAGACGCACATCAGCGACGACGTTGCCGTGCAGCTCGCCGCGCACGGTGACATTGCGTCCTTCGACGCGTGCGGCGACGTTCGCGCCCGCCTCGATGTCGATGTCGCCGGTCGCTTGCAGCTCGCCCTCGACGTGGCCTTCGATGTGGAGGTCGCCTTCGACGCGCAGGGTGCCCTTGAGCTCATCCCGCGGCCCGATCTTCACGCTGTTTGTCGCGTTTCCGTCGCGAGTACGTGCACGAGGCACTGCAATCTCATTGAGCTCCGTGATGTTGTCCATTTCTGAGGGGAATCCTCCGTAGCGGCCTGGCTCTGCTTGACGGGCGAATGCTAGACGAGTCGGTCCGGCCCTCGGGCCGGCTGTAACGAGCCCGCGACTCCGGTCCGGTGGCATTCAGAATCCCATCGTGGGCGTGGAAACCGCCGCCGATCCCTTCACCTCGCTTTTGCTCGCCTTTTATGAGCAGGCGGCCCCGCGATACGACGATTGGGCGGGGGGAGTCCACCGCAAGGCCGCGGCGCGGCTGGCGCAGCTGGCGGCGGTGCAGCCCGGCGAGCTTGTCGTCGACGCGGGGACCGGCACCGGCCTCTTTGTGCGTGCGATCACGTCGGCCGGCCACCGGGCGGCGCGAGTCCTCGGCGTCGACATTTCGCAGCCGATGCTCGACATTGCGGAGGCCAACTGCACAGACGACCCGACGGTGACGTTCGGCCGCGGCGTCGTCGAGGACCTGGTGCTGCGCGAGAACCAGGTGAGCGTCGTCGCGCTCGGGCTCGTGCTGTCGGACGTCGCGGATCCCGAGGCGGTGCTGCTGGAAGCACGCCGCGTGCTCCGTCCCGGCGGCCGCGTGGTGGTCTCGGAGTTTCGTCGCAGCCTGCAGACCGAGGTCG
>JAFALX010000103.1 GCA_019234035.1 Candidatus Dormiibacterota bacterium
GCGAGCTCAACGGCGTGCTGGCATTCTTCGTGCTCGCGCTGGCGTTCCTCGGGATCTTCGCGCCGAGCGGCCCGCAGTTCGTCGTGCTGCTCGTCCTCGCGCTCGCGCTCGGCGTGCTGTTCGTCCTTCCCATCGGCGGCGCCGACATGCCGGTGATCATCTCGCTGCTCAACTCGTTCACCGGCCTCGCCGCGGCGATCACCGGCTTCGTGCTCAGCAACGACGTGCTCATCGTGAGCGGCGCGCTCGTCGGCGCCTCCGGAACGATCCTCACCATCGCCATGAGCAAGGCGATGAACCGCTCGCTGCTCAACGTGCTGTTCAGCGGCTTCGGAGCGACGGTGGAGGGCGCCGGCGCCGCCGGGGAGGGCGGCGGCACCATCCACCCGACGTCGGTCGAGGACGTGGCGCCGCTGCTGGCGTTCGCCAACCTCGTCATCTTCGTCCCCGGCTATGGGCTTGCGGTATCACGCGCGCAGCACGACCTCAAGGAGCTCGCGGCCGAGCTGGAGAAGCGCGGCGTGAGCGTCGAGTACGCGATCCATCCTGTCGCCGGACGCATGCCCGGACACATGAACGTGCTGCTCGCGGAGGCCGACGTCCCCTATCCGCAGCTCAAGGAGATGGAGCAGGTGAACCCGGACTTCCCGCGCGCTGACGTCGCCATCGTGGTGGGCGCCAACGACGTGGTCAACCCTGCGGCGAGGAACCAGCAGAACAGCCCCATCTACGGCATGCCCATCCTCAACGCCGACCAGGCCAAGACCGTGGTGGTGCTGAAGCGCAGCATGGCGCCGGGCTTCGCGGGCGTCGACAACCCGCTGTTCTACAAGGACAACACGCTGATGCTGTTCGGCGACGCGCGCAAGTCCATCGATGACCTGCTCGCCGAGGTGAAGCGGCAGTAACGCGACAGGCTGCTGTCGCCGCGCGCGGGCACGCTGCGCCCCATGAACGGCGGCACCACCATCATCGACGCGGCACTTCGCTTCGCGCGGACCAACCCGCAGCTTGTCGAGTGCGCGCGCGAGGGCGCGCTGGAGAGCGGCCGCAGCATCGACGACCTGCTGCTCGAGGCCATCGCGCGCATGCGCGCCGCGATCGAGGAGCGCGAGCTCATGGCACTCGGTCTCGGCGATCAGCCGCGCTTGAAGCGCAGGAGGAGCGTGTCGCCGTCGCGGCGCACGGAGAGCAGCGCGTATTCCTGAAGCGCGTGGGGGCCGGCGGCAAACCCCTCGACCATCGCGAGGCGCGGATGCGCGTCGTCGCGGCCCGCGATGCGCGGGGCGACGGTGAGAAACAGCTCGGACACCCCGTTCGCCGCCAGCACTGTGCCGAGCAGCTGTGGTCCCCCCTCGCACAGCACCAGCCGCGGATCGAATGTGTCGGCGAGCGCGTGCATGAGCGTGTCTCCGTCCATGCGTCCGCCACCCGGTACGACCACACGGTTGACGCGCGGAAACTCCGCTCGAATCGGCGCTGCGGCGTTGGTGGTGAGGACCGTCGTCGGCACCGCGGGGTTGGTGAGCGCGACGTGCTCGGCGAGCCGGCCGGTGCCGCTGACGATCACCAGCTGAGCAGCATCACCGGAGCGGCCAAGCGCAGCCCGGTATTCGTGCAGCACTCTCGCTGCATCGGGCGCGAGCTTCTCCACGGTCCATTGATGACCCGGGGCCTCCTCGAGGGTCCGTGCGCCGACGATGATCACGTCCGCCGCCGCACGCAGCATCGCCATCACGTAGCGGTCGGCCGCGGAGTGCGCGCTGATGATCGAGGAGTCGGTGCCGTCGTGCACGCCGAGCGACACGACGCCGTCGATCGTTGCGACGAAGTTCGAGACCAGATACGGCGACGGGGATTCGGGAAAGCGCAGCGGGCCGCCGTAGCGCTGCTCGGCCTCGGTCAGCTGCGAAATCGCGAGGTCCGACCGGATCAGTGACGGCGCGTCGTAGAGGACGACAAGCTCGGCGCGCTCTCCGCCTGCCCCCGGGGCCGAGGTCAGCCGGCGGCCGCCCGCGGTGCCGCGAGCACCTCGTCAAGCGTGCGCAGGAACTCCATCACCTTCACCGGCTTGGTGAGGTATGCGCGAGCACCCGCCGCAGCAAGCCGCTTCACCTGACGCTCGGTCGCATCCGCGCTGAACATCACCACGGGAATGTGCGCCGTGCGCGGATCCGCGCGCAGCCGGTTGAGCACCTCGTCGCCGGGGATGTCCGGCAGGTGCAGGTCGAGGATCACCGCATCGGGGTTGTGCTCGCGCGCCAGATCGAGCGTGAGGCCGCCCTGCATCGCGGTGATGAGCCGCACCTGAGGACGCATCGAGAAGATCTGCTCCATGAGCGAGATCGTGGCAAGGTTGTCTTCAACGTACAGGACGGTGTGTCGCGTCGCCGCCGGCGCCACCACCTCGAGCTCGCGCTGCGCATGCTTGCGCACCTCGGCGGGCGCCCGTTTCAGCGTGATCCAGAACGTGCTGCCCTCGCCCGGCGCGGTGATGACGCCGATGTCGCCATCCATGGCGTCGACGAGCTTCTTGGTCAGCGCCAGACCGAGGCCCGTGCCCTGGATCGTGGTGCGCTCGGCGCCGAGCCGCTCGAATGGCTGGAACAGGCGCGCCTGCTGCTGGGGGGTGAGGCCGGGTCCCGTATCGGTCACCGAGAGCCTCACCTTGGCGTTCTTGCCCTTGCCCTCCATCTCCGCGCGCACCGTGACCGAGGCGCCCTCGCCCGCGTATTTGACAGCGTTGGACACAAGGTTGAGCAGCGATTGCAGCAGGCGCTGGCGGTCGGCCTCCACGTACTCTGCCCGAGCCTCGCTCAGCTCGGTGCTGAGCTGGATGGCGCGCTCCATCGCTGCCGGCGTCACCAGGCGCATGCACTCCTCGACGATCGACGACACCGACACCGACTCCGGCGCCAGACGCTCGCGCCCGGACTCGATGCGTGCGATGTCGAGCACGTCGTTCACCAGCGACAGCAGGTGGCCCGACGCCTGCTGGATGGCGTCGATCGCCTCCAGCTGATCCGGACGCGGATCACGCAGCTCGAGGAGGTCGCCGTAGCCGAGCATCGCGGTCAGTGGCGTGCGCAGCTCGTGGGACATGCGCGAGAGGTACTCGCTCTTCGCCTGGCTGGCGCGCTCGGCCTCGTCGCGAGCGAAGCGCAGCTGCTCGGCCGCGAGCTTGGTGTCGCTGATGTCGCGGTTGATCTCGATGACGGTGTCGGGGCTGCCCTCCGCGTCGCGCTGCAGGGCCCACCGCGCGCCGACCGTGATGGTTTGCCCCCCCTTGGTCACCTGTGTGAACTCGCCCTCCCAGCGGCCTGTCTGGAGCAGCTGCTTCATGACGTCGTCGCGCGAGTCCAGCGAGGTTTCGAGCAGCGCCTCCGGCACCTGGCCCAGCGCCTCCTCGGCGGACCAGCCGTACATCGCCTTGGCGGCGCGGTTCCAGTAGCGGATGGCGTTGTCCTTGAGGCTCCAGGTGAGGATCGCGTCGTACGCCAGGTCGAGCAGCTCCGCGTTGCGACGCACCCGCTCGAACAGCACGACGCGGTCCATCGCGGAGGAGAGCACGTGGCCGAACTCGCGCAGGCGCGCGATCTCGTCCTCGCCGAACAGCGGCGTGAGCTGGCCGGCGCGCACCGTGATCGCGGCGCCCTCGACCTGCGAGCGCAGGGGAACGCGCACCGCCCGGCCGCTCACATCGATGGCAGCAGTGCCGCTGCCCTCCGGCAGGAACACGAGGTCCTTGACGAGCGCCTCGGCCCGCGGCTCATCGAGCCCGTACACGCCGAGCAGCGGACGGTCCGTCGTGCCGATCACCGCCCCGTCGGCGCCGACGAGACGGCCGGCCCACTCCGCCGCACGCCGCGCCATCGTCTGCAGGTCCGGTGAGAAGAGCAGCAGGTCGCTGAGCGCGTTGCGGAACTCCTCCTCCTCGCGTTCGCGCCATACGCGGCGCAGCCACCGCGGCGGCGCGAACGTCACGTAGAAGAGCGGCGCGACCACCAGTGCCAGCGCCGTGGTCGCCAGGCTGAGGCGGCTGCCGCCGCCGCCGAGGCCCGTGCCGACGCTGATGGCGAGGATCACGATGAGCCCGCCATAGGCGAGCGTGAGCGCGCGCAGGCGCCCGCGCTGCACAGCGGGCAAGTCGCGCGTGTGCACCCAGAAGCTGATCACCGGCTCGAGCACACACCCGCCCCACACGGCGAGCAGCAGCACCGATGCCGCGGCCTGCGCGACCGTCAGCGGCTGGCCCGAGGATCCCACCAGCGGCGTCACCCCGGTGCCCGGAACGAAGGCGACCAGCAGGAACGCGATGGTCCCCAGCACCGCGATCGCCACCCCGACGCGATAGCGCCGCTCCAGCGGGAGCACGTCGTTGCGGAACTCGACCAGCGCCCACCCCGACAGCGCGAACAGCACGAGGAGGATGTCCGTGATCACCTCGCTGTTCGAGCCCAGCGCGCTCGACGCGGCGTCGAGACAGGCGACGATGCCGAGAAGCACCACCGAGATCGCCAGCCAGCGCCGCGCCCGGTCGCGGTGCTTCAGATACTCGACCGAGATCAGGGCGACGAGCAGCGCGAAAACGCCACCAACAGCCCACTCCAATGCCTGGCCCGCTATCAAGATCGTCAGTATCGCGCCGGCGGCCGCAAATTGAGCACCCTTACGCGCCATTCGATCGATTGCAACAGTCGTTACTATAACGCCCGCTGACATGACGACCAAGCGGCCTGCCGACCCGTACCACTACGGCTCCCCTGTCGGTGGCGACCATTTCTGCGACCGCGAGGAGGCGCTCGCCGGCGTCGAGGCTCGGATGCTGTCAGGGGCGAACGTGGTGCTCCTCTCGCCCCGCCGCTACGGCAAGTCGTCGTTGCTGCTGCGCGCCATCGATCGCGTGCGCCGGCGCGGTGGCTCCAGCGGCTACGTCAGCCTCATCCGCTGCTCCAGCCGGCGCGAGGTTGCCGAGGCGGTGGCGTCGGGCATCCTCAACGGGCCGCTGAGCAGCATGACCCGGCGTCGCGAGAACCTGAAGGAGCTGCTGCGCGACCTGCGCATCGCGCCCGTGCTCGGCGTGGATGCCACCGGTGCCTTCTCACTGAGCTTCGCCGCCGGCGGCGCGCCCACGGACTGGGAGTCCGTGCTCGCCGACTCACTGCGGCTGTTGGCGCGGCGCAGCCGGCAGCGACCGACAAGCCTCGTGCTCGATGAGTTTCAGCGCGTGGTGGAGATCGACGAGGGACTCGGCGGTGTGTTCAAGGCCGTCGCCGACGAGCTCTCGACCACGAGCCTCATCTTCGCCGGCAGCAAGCTGCACCTCATGCACCGGCTCGCGAGCGGACCGGGCGCGCCGCTGCTCGGGATGGGCGAGCGCATCGTGCTCGACGTCATCCCGGAGCACTCGATGACGAGGTACCTCAGCAATCGCGCCACGGCCGCGGGCAAGCACATGGACGCCCATGCCGCCGGCCTCATCTACGCCGCGGTCGACGGCATCCCGAATGACGTGCAGCGACTTGCATTCGAGGCCTTCCTCGTCGCCGGCGACACGATCGACGAGGAGACAGTGGCGATCGCGATGCAGCGCATCGTGAGCCACCAGTCGACCGACTACGGCGAGCTGTACGAGAGGTTGGCGCCCACACAGCAGCGCGTGCTGCGCGCGCTGGCGTGCGAGCCAACGGGCGCCGTGTACGCGGCATCGTTCCTGCACGAGGCGGACGTGAGCAATCCCAACTCGGTCCGCGCCGCGATCGATGTGCTCGAGGGCCGCGAGCTGCTGCGCCGCCGCGACGGCGTGTGGATGGTGAGCAACGCGTTCCTCCGCGCCTGGCTCTGTCAGTGACATGTGACATCAGCCTGCGCTGACGCGCGTGCGTACGATGCGAGCCAGAGGCGGCGGCGTTCGCTACTGACCGATCAGCTTCGCTCGGCTGCCGCGAGCCGGCCTGCGCGTACGGCCCCGACGAACTTCTCGTAGTCGCGCTCGGTCCGGTCCGCGTACGCCAGCGCAAACCGCGCGATGGCGTCGTCGAATGCGGCACCGAGGCCGAGGTACCCCGCGAGCAGGCTCGGTTCCGCCGAGCGGGCATGCGCATTGGCCAGTGTCGCGCCGCAGAGGCGGCCGTAGTCGGTGAGGAACGATGCGCTCATGTCGGTGACGTCTGCAGCTCCCTTCATGTCGCGCAGCTGCCGGACGTAGAAGTCGAAGTCGTCAGCACGTCCCCAGCCAAGGAAGGCGTCGCTGGCGGCCTGCATGATTCGCTGCCCCACGACGACGCGCTGCGCCTGGTTGCGGAACCGTGAGCGGCCCGCATAGGGCTCCAGCGCCGACTGCTGTGCTTCCTTGATCTGCAGAAAGAGCGGATCGAGATCGGCGCGGCCGGCGAGCAGCACGACATAGCAGCGCGTGCCGACGCTGCCGACGCCGACAACCTTCAAGGCGGCATCGACGACCTCATACCGGTCCAGCAGCAGCCGCACGTCGGGCGCGAGCGTGCGCGTGTAGCGTCGGGCGAGTCGGTGCGCCTGCTCGATCTGTTCAGGAGTAGCTCGGACGACGACGGGCGGGTCCTCGACGATGACGCGCCGTCCATCGCGCAGGATCGTCAACTTGCCGAGCGCCTGCATGCTGGTGCGGCGGCGGGCCTTCGCCACCGCGTCGGTCACCTCCTGCCGGTGCTGGTCGGGCGCTGCGGCGACGACCCTGTCGACGTCGATGCGCGAGTGCCACACCTCGAACGCGGGTTTCGCCGCAAGCGCCGCCATACGCGTCCGGTACTCCGCGACGCATCGATGTACCGCCGCGACGCTCTCCGCGTCGCTCACGCTCCCTGAGCGCGCGGCGACGACGAAGCTCGTGGCCAGGCGCTTGACGTCCCATTCCCACGGACCGACGTGCGTTTCGTCGAAGTCGTTGACGTCGAAGATGAGACTTCGTTCCGGCGTCGCAAACGTGCCGAAGTTGAGGAGGTGAGCGTCGCCGCAGATTTGCACGCTGACCCCTGTCGCCGGGGTGCCGCTCAGATCGTGCGCCATGATCACCGGTGCGCCGCGATAGAAGGTGAACGGCGACTGCAGCATGCGTCCGTGGCGCACGGGCACGAGGTCGGGCAGCCGGCCGGCGTTCGAGTGCTCGAGCAGCGCAATGGGGTCGCGGTGATCGTCGAGCGGCATCTCGCCGTGGCGTTGTCGCGGCGCGCGGTCGCGAAGCCGGCGACCGGCGGCCTGGAGCTCGGCACGACGGATTGCGACTGGAATACCGCGATTATCGGATCCGCCGATCCCCTGACTTCGGTGGATCCAACCGCCTCTGCGACCGACAGCGCCCGGCCCGGCGCCCCGGAGCGGCTCAGCGCTGCGCGGCCAGACCGACTCGTGTCGCCGGCAGGGGCAGCGTGGCGACGCGTGTCGCCTCGGCGTCGGCCAAGCCGAGCATCCGCAGCAGGGCGGCCGCGGCGTCAGCGGACGCCACGTCGGCGTCGCGCTCCGGCTGCGCGCGCAGCAGCTCACACAGGCAGAGCGAGGCGCCGACGACGAGCGCGAGCGCCAGGTCGAGGTCGGTCACGCGAAACCGTCCGGCTCGGATCCCGGCTTCGAGGTCCCGCCGCGCGCGGGGCACGAGCCCGCTCGTCGCCCGCATCACGCCGGGGCCGGTGCTCAGAGCCACGGCCATGAGCTCAGGCTCCAGGCGGAAGAGGCGCGACGTCATCCTGAAACTCTGCGCGAATCGCTCCGCGGGGTCGATGAGGCCGGCGCTGAGCGCATCCAGCGCACCCCCGAGCCGCTCCGGCGCGTCATCGACGGCTGCCTCGAAGAGGGCGTCGCGGCTCTGGAAATGGTTGTAGAAGGAGCCGAGGCCGACGTCTGCAGCCTGCGTGATCTCGAGGATGGGCGCGTGCAGCCTGCCCTCGACGATGAATCGCTGCGCCGCCTGCAGCAGGGCCGCCCGCGTCCGCTCGCGGGCACGATCTCGGCGGTTGCGTGGGGTGTCCCGGCGGGAGGCGGCGCGCCGGGTCGCGCTCGGAGGGGAGTTGGCCGGCTTGGGCATGAAGCACCTCGAATGGTGAACCATGGCTCTTGACTGACGATATCGTCATGTATGATACTAGCATCAACTGTGACGCCAACCACCGATTAGGAGGTACCCACGATGACCCTGACCGTTCTGGCCGCTCTGCTGGCCCTCGGGTTTGCGACGCTCGGGCTGTCGAAGGTGATGGCCCATCCCGCGATGCGGGAGCGTTCGCGGCGGCTCGGCTTCTCGGTCGCCGCATACCGGCGCATCGGACTGCTGGAGATCGCGGGCGCCGCCGGCGTGCTCCTCGGGCTCCTCCAGCCGGTCCTCGGCGTGCTGGCGGCAGGCGGTCTGCTGCTGCTGCTCTGCGGAGCCCTGGGGGCGCACCTCCGCCGGCGTGACGGCTTCGCCGAGGCGGTACCTGCACTTCTGTTCGGGCTCGTCGATGCGGCCTACCTCGGCCTGTCGGTGGCGGTGCTGCGATGAACGCCGGCGCCGATCTTGGCGAAGACACTCAGGTGCGCTACGGGTGCGGCGCGCCGCCCCGGTGACGCACGTCGACCACCATGCGAAGGGCTCGCTCTCAGCAGCGAGCCCTTTCGGCTGTCTTACAGCCGGACTCGCCGGGCCCCGCCAGCTTGACCGTCACACAAGGCAATCGCCTGCACCTCGCCCGTCGTGTTGAGTCTGCACCTCACCGCGCACCGGCGTCGACGCCCGGTGCGCGGCGGGTGTACCTCAGTCCGATGGTGCGTCGCGCTCCAGCTGCTCGACCACCGCGTCGGCAACCTGCGAGGTGCCGACGGCGGTCGGGTCGTCACGGTCCGCCTTCATGTCGTACGTCACGTCACGGCCCTCGGCGATCACATGCGCGATCGCGTTCTCCAACCGCATCGCGGCTTCGCGTTCGTCGAGGTGACGCAGCATCAGAACGCCACTCAACATCATCGCCATCGGATTCGCCTTGTTTTGTCCGGCATATCGGGGTGCGCTCCCGTGCGTTGCCTCGAAGACCGCGAATTCGTCGCCGGTGTTCGCGCCGGGCGCGAGCCCGAGCCCACCCACGAGCCCGGCGCAGAGGTCGCTGAGGATGTCGCCGTACAGGTTCGGCATGACCATCACGTCGTACAGCTCGGGCTTCTGCACGAGCTGCATCGCCATGTTGTCGACGATGCGATCCTCGAACTCGATCTCGGGGAACTCGCCGGCGACCTCGCGCGCGACGCGGAGCCACAGCCCGTCGGTGTGCTTCATGATGTTCGCCTTGTGCACGGCGGTCACCTTGCGGCGGCCGTTGTCCTTCGCCCAGCGAAACGCGAAGCGGAACACGCGCATCGTGCCGAATACCGAGATCGGCTTGATGCTGATGCCCGAGTCGCGGCGGATGGTGCGGCCGCCCAGCCGCGAGATGGTGTCGATGAGCTCGAGCGTCTCGTCCATCCCCTCGGCGAACTCGATGCCCGCATACAGGTCCTCGGTGTTCTCACGAACAACCACGAGATCGATGTCCTCGAAGCGGCTGCGCACGCCCGGATACCACTTGCACGGCCGCACCAGCGCGTAGAGGTCGAGGTCACGCCGCAGCGCGACGTTGACGCTGCGAATGCCCGTGCCCACCGGCGTCGTCAGCGGCCCCTTGATGGCCACGCGGTTGCGGCGGATCGAGTCGAGCACATGCTGCGGCATGGGATCGCCGTTGTTCGCCTCCATCACACCGAGCCCGGCCGCGTGCACCTCCCACGCGATGTCGACGCCGGTCGCGTCGATCGCGCGGCGTGCGGCCTCGCTGACCTCAGGGCCGACCCCGTCTCCCGGGATGAGCGTGACGGTGTGACGCGCCATCGCGCCAAGAGTAGCGACGAGCGACACGGTCGGTGCGGCGCGAAGGGGCGACGTGCCACCCTTGTCGGCCCATGGAGGCAGCCTTTCTCTGGCTCGTCGAGCGCAAGGCGCTCACGCTCGCCGGCTTCGTCGTCGTGCTCGTCGGAGCGTTCGTCCCGTGGCCGAGTGAGGCGATCGCGATCGTCCTGGTGATCCTGGGAGCCGGACTGATGCTCGCCCAGATCCCGTTCGCGATGCGAGCGGCCCAGAAGGTGCCGTCGCCGCCGCTGCACTTCCCGGAGATCCCGTCGATTCCTGCGGCGCCCACGCCCGCGAAACAGACGTCCGCGGCATTTGCGCCGGCCGAACCCGTGCCGGCCGCGCACCAGGAAGCCCAGCGCGGAGACTGAACCGGCCGGCGAGATGGGGACGACGTGGACCGCTGGACTCGCGCGGTGGTACGCGGCGCACGGGCGGCACGACCTGCCGTGGCGGCAGACGCAGGATCCCTGGGCGGTCCTCGTCAGCGAGGTGATGCTGCAGCAGACGCAGGTCACCCGGGTCATCCCCTACTGGCTCGACTTCACCGCACGCTGGCCTGACCCCGCATCGTTCGCGGCGGCGCCACGGGCCGACGTGCTTCGCGCCTGGCAGGGGCTCGGCTACCCGCGGCGCGCCGCCGCGCTGCTCGACACCGCAGCACTCGTCGCGGCGCACGGCTGGCCCCATGACGAGGCGGGCCTGCGCTCGCTTCCCGGCATCGGCCGCTACACGGCGCGAGCGTTGCTGACGCTGGCGCTCGGTGTGCCGTCAGCACCGCCCCTCGACGTCAACATCAGCCGGGTCGCAGCGCGCGCAGGCGCCGGCGCCGAGCCGAATGAGGTACCGGTCTCCGCCCTCGAGCAGTGCATTGCCGGGGCCAGACCTCGGTCGCTCGACCCTCGCCGCTACACCTTCGCGCTGTTCGACGCCGGGGCCCTGTACTGCCGGGTGACGCCTGCGTGCGACGGGTGCCCGCTGCAACGCGGCTGCGCCTGGCGCAGGCTCGGCCGCGCGCCGGCAGCGGGCAGCACCCGCCGGCCATTGGTGCCCTACGCGACGAGCATGCGACGCCTGCGGGGCGTGCTGCTGGCCGCCGCGTTGCGGAACGATGGCGATCTCACGCACGAAGCAGCCCGCACCGCGGCCGCCCTGGTGGCAGCCACCCTTCCGCCGGCGCGCGATCCCGCCTTGATCGACCAGGCCGTCGCGTCGCTCCGCGCCGACCGCTTGATCGGCGGTTAGGATCGGGTCCTCGTGGCCGTCCACTCCGAATATCTCGAGCAGGCGCGGCGCGATCTTTGGTCCCGGCCGCTCTTCACCTTCATCCCCGATCGCGACCTGCCACGGCCGGAAAGCACCGCCGATCCCGGCGACGGCCCCCGCGTCGCGTTCGCCGGCTTCCCTTCCGACTACAGCCTCGCGTTCCTCCTCGCGCTGCTGGAGATGGACGTCGGCCTGAGCGGCATCGTCACGTCGCCGGGCGCGCATCCGGCCATCCTTGGCGACAACGCCCTGAGCCGCATCGCCGACCACCTCGGCATCCCGCTGCTGCGAGCCTGGCGGATCAACGAGGAGCACGCGCGCATCGAGCTGGCGGAGATGAAGCCTGAGCTCGTGGTGATGGCCAGCTTCGATCAGATCATCGGCGCCCGTGCGCTGGCCGTCCCCGGACGCGGCTGGCTGAACATCCACCCCAGCTACCTGCCGCAGTACCGCGGCCCCGAACCCGTGTACTGGGCGATCGCGGACGGCGCCACGGAGACCGGGATCACCATGCATCGCGCGGTCCCGAAGTTCGACGCCGGGCCGATCGTGGCCCAGACCCACGTCCCCATCGAGGCCGATGACAACGCCGCCACGCTGACCAAGCGGCTCGCGGCGGCCGGCGTGAAGCTGCTGCCGAATGCTGTGGAGGGCATGCTGCACGGCACGCCCGGGGTGACGCCCGAACTCGACCAGGGCTCGTACCGTCCCGCCGTCGGACACCGCGACCTGCGCCGCGCGGCCACGGCCGTCGAGGCCGAACGGATGGTCCGAGCGGGGTTCCCGAACATGCTTGCCTGGGCTGAGCTCGGCGGCGTGCCCTGCTACGTGAGCGGCGCCCGCCTCGCAGCAGCAGCGGGCTCGGGTTCTGGCCCGGTCCTGCAGTATCCCGACGGCGGTCTCGAGCTGACGAGCACGGCGCCGACCTGTGGATGCCATCACGACGTGGCCGACTGCCCGCATCGTGAGGTGCAGGCGACGGCCACTACTGGCGCGGCGCACGCGACAGGGGAGTGATGGTTAAAAGGAGCCCTGCGGCTATCATTGCGGCGACCCATGAGCGCTGACAAGGCGATCCGGGTCCTCGTCGTGGAGGACGACCGGGCGGTGCGCAGCTTTCTCGCGAGAGCCCTCGAAACCGGCGGGTATGAGCCTGTTCTGGCGCAAACCGGCGCGGAGGCGCTC
>JAFALX010000158.1 GCA_019234035.1 Candidatus Dormiibacterota bacterium
CCGCGGTCTGATCGGTGGGCTGCCCGGGGCCTGCGATGTACTCGGCCCACAGCGGCGGCAGCGGATCCTTCTCCACCGCGGCGTCCACCGCCTTCTCGCGCGAGTCGATGACGCGGTCGCCGGGCTGCGGCGTGTACGCGGCGCGCGCATTGTGCGCGTCACTCGCAGCCTTCACCACGTACAGCTCGAGCAGCGCGCGAGCGTCGGTGATGTCGGTCTGCAGCCGCTGCGCCAGCGCGTTCTGGTCGGTGTTGCCGGCCTGCACCTGCTCGATGTAATCGGTTTCGGCCACGAAGTACGGGTACTCGACCAGCACATTGCTCACCCCGGTGAGCGCGGCCTGACGCAATGATCCCGCGGCGGTGCCGGGCCCCAGAACGGACGCGACGCGCGGATCGTGGGCGAGGTCGATCTCGAGCGCGCCCAGCTTCTCCAGGTTGGACTCGAGGTATGGCGCGGTCGGGTTGCGCGCGGAGAACACCATCACGATCGGGTCCGAGCCGAAGCTCTTCGCGAAGCTCGTGTACGTCTGCCCGGCCGCCGAGTTGCTGCCAACCAACAGCGATTGCCCGGAGTCGACGGAGAAGCGCAGCAGGCCGAGGACGCCGAGAAGGCCGACGAGAATGCCAGCGAGTGCAAATCGTGTCGGGTGCCGGGACATCGGGCCGGCCAACCGGGCGACGCGGTCGCCGGGGGAGATCACGCGCTAGATATTGCCATCAGGAGGCGAAGATCGAACCCAATCCACCGAGATCGCCGGCGAAGAGTGGGCTCCCCGCGATGCTGCGCTGCGAGATCGGAAGATTGATGCACTGATTCGCCGGCGACGGCAGGCAGATGGGACCGCCTCCGGCCTGCGGGATGGGCAGTCCCTGCACCAGGTTGAACACCTCGACCTGCAGGTAGTGATCCTGGTTGGCGAGCTGCGTCGCGGTGGGGCAGTGATTCGGCGACCCGGCGCCGGGTGCTGCGAGCGAGCAGCTGTTGTCGAACCCGGACAGCGCCGAGCTGACGTTGTTGATCGCGCCGTTGATGCCGCTGCGCACGTCCGCGGACGTGTACGACGGGTCCCTGCCGGTGAGGTTGTCGCCGAACAGCCCGACGAGGTACGAGAAGTCCTGCAGCTGCTGCACGACGCTGAGCGAGGAGGGTTTCGGCTGCCCCGCCACCGAGAACGACTGCGGCACCGGTCGCTGCGCGCCCAGCATCGCCAGCGCGTCACCGAGGTTGTTGCCGTTGCCGTTCAATGCCGTCTGCAGCGAGCTCAGCGTGCTGTTCGCGTGCACCAGCAGCGAATCGAGATGCGCGGCATTGTCGGCGAACGCCTTGAACGTCGACTCGCTGTTGGCCACCAATTGGTCGAGCGGCGTCTGCGCCAGCGAGTTGTTGAAGGCGTCGTTGTTGAGCAGCATGTCGCTCAGCTGCGGCGCAACGGTGTCGAGGTTCTTCAGCGGCGCGTCGAGCACCTGGGTCAGCGAGTCGGCGGCGGCGAGCAGGTGGTTCACCTCGTCCCCCTGTCCCGCCGCGGCCTGTCCCAGCTCCACGATCGTTGTGCGCAGGTTCTGCTGCTCGGGCGCCTGCAGGTCCTGCAGGATCGCATCGAGGTCGACGGGCTCCACCGTCTGCGCGGCCGACAGCGTGTCGCCGTCACGCAGCGCCGGCGACGAGCCGCTTCCTGGAACGATGTCGATGTACTTCGGTCCGAACAGCCCGTGCGGTCGCAGGTACACGGTGGCATCGCGGTGCACGTCGAAGAACTGCGGATCGATCTTCAGCGTGGCGACGGCGATGTTGCCCTGAGCGTCGATGCTCTGCACCTCGCCCACCTTCACACCCGCGATCTCGACGCTGGCGTGCGGCTGCAGCGCGTGCGAGTCGGCGAGTTGCACGCGCAGCGACATCTGCTGACCCCATGGCAGCGGAATCTGCGGCCCGCCGGGGATGCCGCTCACGAGCACCGCAACGAGCACGACGATGAGCAGGATCGCGGTGAAGCCACCGACCCACACGGGGTCGGTGCGGCGGCGCGTCGTGGCGGCTACCACCACGGCACCTGAAGGGACGAGTTGCGCACGGTGACATCGGCCACCGACGCGTCGTTGCTGGTGGCGTAGCTGCCCAGGCAGATGATGAGGACGCAGGACGGCGTCGGGCTCGGCTTCGGTGTCGCCGGCGAGCCGCCGGAACCGCCCGAGCCACCGGATCCGCCGCTGCCGGACGGCGAGCATTGCTGCAGCAACGGCAGGCATGGCAGTGGCAGGTTCGGCAGTGGCAGGTTCGGCAGCGGCAGCGGCAGCGGCAGCGTCGGCGTCGTGGGCGAGACGGTGGTCGTGGGGTTGGCGATGCCGCCGGGGAGCAGCAGACCGCCGACGTCGATGGTCTGCACGTTCTGACGCAGGAAGAAGTTGTTCGGCGCGTCCGCCTGCGACGTGGCGTCGGCGATCTCGTACAGGAGGTTGAGGCCCGACTGCGCCGGCGAGTTGTGCTCCTGCGACACGGCAGCGGCGGGCGGCGCCGCCGGCGAGGAGCTGCCCACCGGCGTCATGAACGACCTCGTCTGGGGCAGCGTGTCGGTGACCAGCTGCGTGAGGTCGGTGGTGAAGGTGCCGAGGTCGTTCAGCGCCGACCCGAGCGACTGGGCGCGGCCCTGGCCGAGCACGTCGTTCGCCGTCTGCGAGATCGCATCGGAGCTGCTGATGAAGCTGCGCAGCGCGGCGCCGCTGTTCGCGGACAGCGCCGCGGTCAGCTGGTTGGCGTTGTCGATGACGCCGGCGAGGTCGCTGCGGCTCTGATCGAGCTGCGCCGCGGTGACGCCGAGGTTGACCAGGATCGAGTTCAGCTGCGGGTCGCGGCTCACGAGCTCCTGTGTGGGCAGCTGGCTGTTCACCGACAGCGCGGCCAGGTTCGGCGCCAGCTGCTGCAGCGTGGCCTCCTGCCCCTGGACCGATTGAGACAATGTTGTCAGGAACGTGGTGAGGGCCGTGCGCGTGGGCTTGTCGAAGGTGTCGAGGATCTGGTCGAAGTCGACGACCGGCTGGGTCGACTGCAACCCGATCGTGCCGTTGTCCGCAAGCATGTTCGACGCGTGCCCCGGGGCCAGCTGGATGTACTTCTGACCCAGCAGCGTCGCGAGCCGCACGCTCGCCTTGGTGTCGTTGGGCAGCGGCCAGTCGGCGTTGTCCACGTGGAAGGTGATGTCGGTGTGGTCGCCGGCCGCGGTCACCGACGACACCTGCCCGACCAGGCGGCCGGCGATGCGCACGTCGCTGCCCACCGCCATCGCGTCGGCGTCGGACACGGCCGCGGTCAGCGTGTGCTGCGATGCCCACGGCGCTCCATAGCTCAGGTTGATCGCGGCCATCACACCCACGATCAGCGCGATGATCACGCCGGCGACGAAGCCCGCGAGCAGCGGGTTGACGCGCGGACGGCGTGCGGCGGTGCTCACCCGCCACCTCCGCTCAAGAGCGAGCAGCCGCCCGGCAGCGTGGCGACCGGGTGAGTCGTGTCGCCGCCACCGCCGCCGATGCCCTCGTTCTTGTGCTCCTGCTGCACGCCGCCGCTCTCCGTTCCGCCGCCGGCAAGGAACGCGTTGACGCGCAGCGAGTCGACGTTGGCGGGATCGGAGTAGTACCCGGTCGCGGTGATGAACTCACCGAGCAGCACGTCGAGGTTGGCGACGTTCGGGTTCACCGATGCGATGACCGGCTCGAGGCTCGAGCCGAGCGCCTCGGTGCACGTGAGCGCCGCTGCACTCTCGTTGAAGATGTTGGTGAGACCGGTGACGGCTCCCGGCACCCGCAGCGCGCTGTTCAGCTGGCTGAACACGGCCGCGCCGTTGACCAGCGTTCCCTGCAGCGCGGCCTCGCGGTTGGCCAGCACCCCGAGTGTGGTGTCGAGGTTGCCGATCAGCGGCCGCAGGTTCGAGTCCTCGCGGGCCAGGTCGGCGGTGATGGTGTTGAACTCGAAGTTGAGGTCGTTCAGCTGCGGCGTGCGGTCGGCGAGCACCTGGCTGATCGGAACCATGTCGCGCGTGAGCGGGTCGGCGTACAGCAGCGTGCTGTTGAGGTCGGGAGCGCCGGCGCCCCCGAGCGCGAGCACCCCCTCCTGCAGCTGCGTGCGGATCGCCGTGCGCACCGAGGGCGTGAACACATTCGAAAGCTCGCTGAGCTTCACGGGGCTCTGCGTCTGCCCCACCGGGAAGAACGGACTTGCGCCCAGCGACGGGTTGCCGCTCGGACCCGGCGACACTGCGAGGAACACGTTGCTCAGGACGCCCTTCGGCGTGATGGCGACCGTCGTGCCCTGCGTCAGCGGCCAGTGGCCGGCGTCGACGTCGAACTTCACGGTGGCGAACTGCTGGCCGGTGCCGGGGTCGACGGTCGCCACGACCGACTGGACCGACCCCGCGACGACGCCGGCGATTCGCACCTCGTTGCCGCCCACGAGCCCGTCCGCGTCGGAGAACTGCGCGGTGATCACGTGGTTCCCCGCGCCGATGCCGAGGAAGGCGCTGCCCGTGAGCGCGCCCGCGAGGAGCGCGATGAAGAACATCCCGCGACCGGAGGCGAGCGCACTGGCAAAGCGGCGCGTGAACATCAGCAGGAGACCCCGAGCGGCTTCAGCGCGGTCAGCACCTGCTGTTCGATCGGCCCGAGCGTGTCACCGCCCGGGTTGAGCGTGGGGTTGTTCAGCGTCTCGAGGATCTCGTTGCAGTGCAGCGACAGCACGATGTTCAGCGCGCGGTGCGGCGGCGATGTCGCCGGCTGGCTGAACATCGAGTCCCACTCGTTGGTGACCAGCTCCGGGTTGATCCCCGCCACCGGCGTGTTGGCCGGGTTGTTGGTGACGTTGAGCTGGTCGTTGGGGTAGTTGATGTTGCCCAGCAGCGTCCCGGTGAACACCTGGTCGATGCCGCACGAGTGGCCGTTGCACTCGGGCCCCACCACGTCCTGCAGGAATGCGGTCTGCGCATCCAGCGACGGCTTGAGCGCCGCGATGGCCGCCTCCTGCCCGGCGATCGAGCTCGACGCCGCGGTGTTGAACTGCGAGAAGAAGCCGCCGGCCTGGTCGAGGAACGAGATCAGCGCCGTGTCCTTCTGGTTCACCGCGCTCAACGCGACGTTGCCGTTGCTCAGCAGCCCGGCGACCTGGTTGTGCTCGTCCGCGAGCGTCGCCATGATCGTGTTCAGCTGGACGAGGATGCCGTCGACCTCGGGTTGATCCTGGGAGTACACCTGCGCGACGGGCGCAAGCCCCTGCACCACCTGCTCCAGCTGCGGCAGGATGTTCTGCACGTTGCCGGCGCGCTGCGCCACGGCGACGTTCAACGCGTTGAGCACCTGCTGCGTGTTCTGCCGCGTCTGAGCGTCGAACGCGTTGAAGATCTGGTCGTTCTCGACGACGGCGCCGGTCTGGCTCGGCGGCAGGTAGCCGCCGCTGGAGATGGCCTCACCGCTGGCGCCGTTGCCGACCCCGAGCTCGATGTACTTCTCGCCCAGGAGGGTCTTCGGCTCGACGTTCGCCGAGCCGTTGCTGTACACGGGAATGGCGTGTGAGTCGTTGATCTGCAGGGTCGCCACCGTCTCGCCCGGATACGACGAGCTGGTGCCCACGCTCAGCACGTGGCCCACGTTGACCCCGGCAACGCGGACGTCCGCTGCGCTGGTGACGCCGTCGGCGTCGCTGAACACGGCGTTGACGGTGTAGCTCTGCCCGAACGGCACCGGCTGGCCGACGTTGACAGCCAGGAACTCCATGCCGATGACGCAGATCGCGGTGAACACCGCGATGATCACGAAGTTGCGGACGGTGCCGGCGCGGTTCATCCGCCGCCTCCGCCGCCCATCGCCGCCCAGGTGCTCGACGGCGGCGCCGCCGATCCGCTCGCCGGCTGTGCCGTGCCGTTGCACGTGCTCGGCGTCGGGCAGTTGACCGAGAACACGGACCAGACGTGCTGCATCACGCCGTTGTTGTTGACCGTGTCGGCGAAGGACGACTGCAGGTCGGGGAACACGTCGTTCACGTACTGCCGGTACGGCGCGATGTCGGCGATGATCGAGTTGGCGGTGCTCAGGAACGACGAGAGGTTGGCGACCGGACCGCTGCTGCTCTGATCGCCGAGCTCCTGCAGGATCGTGCTGATCTCCTGCGCGCGCGGCGTCCCGCCCGGGCCGGCGCTGCTCACCAGGGCATCGAGGTTCTGCAGCAGTGTGTCAGCCTGCTGGATCGTGCCGGCGATGCCGGACTCCTGGTTGGCGAGCTGGCCCATCACGTCGTTCCACGTGATGAACTCCTGCTTCACCTGGTCGCGCTGCTGCGCCAGCACGCCGTACAGACGCTGCAGCTCGAGCACGATGTCGTTGACCTGCTGCTGCCGCACCGACAGCTCGGTGGCGGGCCCGTTGAGCGCGGTGAGCAGCTGGTCGGTCGACGTGGCCTCGTTGTTGAGGTTATGGCCGTTGTTGGTGGTGGCGTTGCCGAGCGCGTTGATCAGCAGCTGCACACGCTGCACGGTCTCGGGATCGAAGATGGCGAGCACCTGGTCGATCTCGGTGATGGGGACCGTGTGGCTCACGGGAATCGTGCCCCCGCTCGTCATCTCAGCCGCACCGCCGCGCTGCACGTCGATGTACGTCTCGCCGAGCAGGTTCTTCTTGCGCACCTCGGCGCTGGAGTCCGTGTGCAGGGGCAGCGCCTGGGTGTCGTCGATGGTCAGCTGCACCCTGGCGAGGCCGTTGGAGACGTTGACACCGCTCACATGACCGATGCGCGTGCCGTTCATGTAGACCTCGTTGTTGTTGAGGATGTCGGCCGCGTCGGTGAACATCGCGGTGACCGTGTACGGGTGCGACCAGGGCATCTGGACGAGGTTGCCCTGCACGACGACGAAGCCGAGCACGGTGAGCGACAGCGCGACGTAGACCAGGTAGATCGGGAAGTTCCAGCGGCTTCTCACGTCATGAACCTCACGTCATGACCCCAAGAACGCCGTGAGCGAGCCGGCGCCGCCGGCGCCGCCCATGGCAACCGGGATCGACGGCAGGTTGGGCAGCTGGCTCTGCGGGTTGTCGCACGTCGCGTTGGCTGCGGGCAGCTCGGTGATGGGCAGCTCGAGGCAGATGCGCGTGATCGGGTTGTTGTTCACACCGATGGCGCCACCGAGCGTGGTCGGTCCGTGCACCAGTCCGAGGATCAGCGATTCGATCGGTGCAAGGTTGCTGTACCCCGTGCCCTGCGGGATGGTGCTGCCCTGGCCGGTGAGCACCGACTGACCCAGCTGCGAGAGCAGCGCGGCCTCCGACTGCGTGCCCGACCCGAGCGCGGGGATCAGGCGCGTCGCGGCGTCGATGGTGGCCGCCAGGCTGCCGTTGCCGATCGGTCCGTCGAGCGCGACATTGAGGTCGGCCAGCGAGGTGTTGGCGTCGGTGAACTGGCGGCTGAACTGCGTCTGCACGCTCTCGATGTCGTTGAGGGTGTTCTGCCCGTTGCCGATCAGCTGGCTGATCTGCGCCAGCTGATCGTCGCTGGTGATCTTGTTCAGCACGCCGTCGAGACCGACGAGAATGCGATCGAGATCGGCATCCCGGTTGTCCAGCGTCTGCCCGGTGACGGCGAGATTGGCCAGGTCCGACTTGCCCGCGGAGATGGCGGTGTTCAGGTCCTGCCCGCGCCCGGCGACACCCGCGCCGAGGTCGTCGAGCAACACGCGCACCGCGGTGCGTGTCGTCGGGTCGAGGGAGTTGATGAACTGGTCGAGCTCAACCGGGTCTGCGTTCGCACCGGCCTGGTACGTCTGCGTCGCGTCGTACGCCGCTGCACTCGACGGGCCGTCGTGCATGTCGACGTACTTCTCACCGAGCAGCGACTTCGGCCGGATGTCGACGGTCAGCCCCTTGTGCAGGGGCCAGTGCGCGCCGTCGATGGCTGCGACGACGATGGCGGAGTTGTTGCTCGTGGGCTCGATGCTCTGCACCGACCCGACGCGCGCCCCGGACGCGAGCACGTCGCTGCCGCTGACGAGGCCGTCGGCGCTGGGGAACTCGATGCGCAGCAGGTGCGACGGAGCACCGCCGAGCTGCACCGAGGCAAAGGCGAACGCGGTGCCCGCGAGGATCACCACGAGCAGCGCCATACCGACGATCAGGGACTTCGTCAACCGCATCGTGCTCAATCCATCCCGAGCGGCCCCTCGGAGGACGCGTTGAAGAATTGATGCACGAACTCGTCGTCCGAGAGCTCGATCTCGCGCTTGGTGCCGAAGTGGCGCATGCGGCCCTTGTAGAGGATCCCGATGTTGTCCGCGAAGCGGCGCACGGCGCCGACGTCGTGGCTGACCACGATGCTCGTGGCGTGGTACTTGTCGCTGATCTCGCGGATGAGGTCGCAGAGCAGCGTGGTGCGCACCGGGTCGAGCCCGGAGTCCGGCTCGTCGAAGAGCAGGATCTTGGGCTCCATGACGAGCGCGCGCGCAAAGCCCGCGCGCTTGCGCATGCCGCCCGACAGCTCGTTCGGCATGCGCCTCTCCGCACCGGCGAGTCCGACCTCGTGGAGGTGCTCCATGACGATGCTGCGAATGTCGCCCTCGCTCTTGCGCGTCTGCTGCCGCAGCGGGAAGGCGACGTTGTCGTATAGGTTCATGGAGCTGAACAGCGCCCCGTCCTGGAACAGCATGCCGATGCCGCGGCGCAGCGCCAGCAGCTGATGCTCGTTGAGCCTGGGCACGTCCTGCCCGTCGACGAAGACGTCACCGCGGTCCGGCGGCAGCAGGCCGACGATGTGCCGCAGCGTCACGCTCTTGCCCGTGCCGGACGGGCCCATCAGCACGGTGATCTCGCCGCGCGGGATGCGCACCGTCACGCCGTCGAGCACCTTCAACGAGCCGAACGCCTTGTGCACCTCGTGCAGCTCGATGACCGCATCCTTGTCCCACGTGGACTGCGACTGCGACGGCGGCCGCTGCACGGCCGGCGCAACGGCGGACGGGCGCGGCGACCAGGCCTGGCCGGCGGGGCGCGGGGCGGGCGGGACCGCGACGGGGCCGCGGGCTGTCGGTGGGGTCGGCTGGTATGCGGTCATCGGCTCATATCTGAATCGGGAGGTTGGGGTTGGTGCCCCAGAAGATCTGCGTGAGCAGGGCGTTGACGACCACGGTGATCACGAGCGCGAGCGCCATCGTTCTGGCCACCGCGCGGCCGATGCCCACGGCTCCTCCGGTGACGTTGTAGCCGTAGTAGACGGCGACGCAGACGATGAGGAACGCGAACACCACCGCCTTGATCAGCGAGAACCCGAGGTCCTGAAGGTTGAGGAAGCGATAGAAGTAGTCGCTGTAGATGCCGCTGGAGATGGTGCCCGCGGGAACCTGGAAGATCTGCACCACGTACGAGCCCAGGTACGACACGCCGAGCGCCAGCAGGTACATGAACGGCAGCACCATGAACGTCGCGAGCATGCGCGTGCTCACCAGATAGATCTTGCTCGGGATGCCCATGACCTCGAGCGCATCGATCTCCTCGTTGACGCGCATGGTGCCGAGCTCGGCGACGAGCCCGCAGCCCACCTTGGCGCCGATGGCGAATCCGAAGAACAGCGGCGTGATCTCGCGCGTGTCGCAGATCGCGTTGAACACGCCGGCCAGCGACTGCGCGCCGATCTGCGACAGCGAATAGTACGCCTCGATGCTGCACTCGCTGCCGGTGAAGTACGTGAGCACGAGCGCCACCGGCGTCGAACCGATGGCGATGAACGCGGCGTACCACCAGATCTCGCGTCCGTAGCGCAGCGACTGCGGAATCCGCGCCAGCGCGCCGCCCGAGAACTTCACCATCTCGCCGAGCGTCTGCAGCCGCGATCGCGCGCCCCGCACCACGGCGGGCACGGGTTCGCGGCGCGGCGGCACCGGCGGACGCGGCGGCCGTGTCCTCGTCACCACGGCGCCAACCTCTCCGCGCCTCCGCCCTCCCCTCGCTGCGCCACGCGCCGCGCGCCTCGAATCTCCCGTCATCGCAGCACGTTGTTGGAGTGGAACAGCGCAAGCACTGTCGGGGTGTACAGGTACTCGAAGATCTGGATGCTGACGAACGACGCCACGACAGCCTGGTGCACCGCGCGCGCCACGCCCTCGGCGCCGCCCCGCGCGGTGATGCCCTTGTAGCAACAGATCGTGGCGATGAGCATGCCGAAGATGATGCATTTGATCTCGCCGCCGTACAGGTCCTGCAGCGTTCCCTGCGTGAAGAACGTGCTGATGAACGCGCCGCTGTTCACCCCCACGAGCAGGACGCTCGCGAGGTACCCGCTGAGACACGTGAACGCGATCATCGGGATGTTGTAGAGGGCGGTCATGAACGCGAGCGCGAGAAACCGCGGCACGACGATGAACAGGATGTTCGACATGCCCATGACGCTCAGCGCCTCGAGCTCGTCGCGCACCTTTCGTGCACCGAGATCGGCCGTGATGGCCGTTCCGGCGACCGCGGCGACCATCAGGCCGGTCGCAACGGGCGCGAACTCGCGCACGTTCGCGAGGACCATGAAGCCGCCGATGCGCCACTCCGCCGACGCCAGCTTGAAGAAGTTGCCCGCCTCGAGCGCGACGATGACGCCCCAGCCGAGTCCGGTGAGCAGCAGCGGCACGAAGCAGGCGCCGAGGATGAACCGGCACTGCTCGAGGAACTCACCCAGGTAGAAGGGTCGCTGGAACGTTCCTCGCACCGCCGCGACGAACAGGAGCGACTGGTCCCCCAAGGCCGTGAGGCCCTGACGTGCCCGGCTACCCACCGATCAGATTTCCCATGTGCCCGCTACCCCGAGGCGGCCGGGGAGCCGGGCGGTTCCATTTGTGCCGTTCTGAGGTTTGCAACGCGCCAGACGTGACAATACCTGCGCCCAACCCCGGTGCGACCTTTGTATCGTGATTGTGCCGTGGCGGTACGTAACTGCGGGGTGCCCCTATCCTTCGAGCATGGGTGCTCCGCTCGTCAGCATCGTCGTGCCCACCCGGAACGAAGCTGACAACATCGCACCGCTCATCGAGCGTCTGGCGGCGGCGTTGCCCGATGTCGATTACGAGCTGTGCTTTGTCGACGACAGCGATGACGGCACGCAGGACCGCATTGCGGCGTTGGAGCGTGAGCGCAGTTACGTCCGCGCAGTGCTGCGGCGCGGCGCCGAGCGCGCCGGCGGCCTCAGCACAGCAGTGGTGACAGGCCTGCGATTGGCGCGCGGCCGCTACGTCTGCGTGATGGACGCGGATCTGCAGCACCCGCCCGAGCTCATCCCGAAGCTGCTGGAGCAGGCGGCCGCGGGCGCGGACCTCGTGGTGGCCAGCCGCTATGTTCGCGGCGGCGAAGACACGGGACTGAACGGCTTCGCGCGCCGGGCCGTGAGCCGCGGCGCGTCGTTCGCAGCGCACCTGCTTTTCCGCGAGGCGCGGCGCTCGAGCGACCCACTGTCGGGCTTCTTCCTCTGCCGCCGCGCCCTGATCGACGGCATCGAGTTCCGCCCCGTGGGGTTCAAGATCCTGCTGGAGCTCCTGGTCTGTGTGCCCGCCCTGCACGTGGTCGACGTCGCGGTGACCCAGGAGGCCCGCGCCCACGGTTCCAGCAAGGCGAGCATGAATCAGGGGCTGCTGTACCTCCGCCATCTGCGATCGCTGTTCCTCGATGTCCCCGGGTCGGCGCGGCGCTGGAAGTTCGGCCTGGTCGGCCTCAGCGGCGTGGCGGTCCTGGTGCCGGCGGTATGGGCGCTGAGCGGCCCGGGCGGCGTCAACCCCCTGATCGCGTTCGTCCCCGCGTTCCTGCTGAGCGCTGCCTGGAACAGCGCGCTCAACTGGCGCTGGACCTTCGCCGACCAGCACCGGCAGAGCGGCGCCCCCCGCCACTACATCGACTTCGCCATCCTGACCGGCGTCCTCATGTTCGGCGGCTTCGCCGGGTTGCTGTCGCTCCACGTGAGCGTGGTTCCGGCCGCCCTCGCTGCAGCGGCGCTGGCCATGGCGGTCAACGGATTTGCCAACAACGCGTCCGTGCGGCGGCGCCCCTCGGCGTGGGCGCGCATCGCGGTCGACCGCGGCGTCCAGGCGACGCTGGCCAGCCTCGCGGAGCGGCTGGGCGCGGACCGCGCCTTCGTGCTGCCACCCCGCGGTGACGTGCCCGGGCTGCCCGGCGGCCTTCTGGCGTACGCCGTGGGCACCAAACACCCGCTGCTGCTCAGCGAGGCCGCCTCGTACCGCGCGCAGCGGCGGCGCAACATCGAGGGGCTCTCGCGGCTGATCCTCCCGGTGGTCGATGGCGATACCGTCGTCGGCGTCGTGATCTGCGAGCGGACCGCCCCCCGAGGCTTCACCCCCGCCGACTTCGAGCTCGCCACCCAGGCGGTCTCCGACCTCGTCGGCCCGCTCACCGAGGCGGCGCGGCTCGGGACGAGCCTCAGCGTCACCTCGTCGGCGTCCGCAGCGGCAAGCACCGGCTAGTGCCGTAGCTGTGCTCCGCGGCCGGCGACGCCAGGCGTGGGTGGCGATCGGGGCGAGTGCCGTTGCGCTCCTGATGGTCTGGCGCCTGCTGCCCGCGGCGTCTCCCCCGCTCTACGACGGCATCTGCATCGCCGACCCGTACCGGCACCTCGGCGGAAACCCTGCGCCCACCTCGGCGACCTCGTCGTTCCCCGGCGCGCAGTTCCCCGCGGCAGAGGTGCTGACCAGCGAGACGCCGGCGCAGGCGCAGGTGCTGATGATGGCCGGGACCTTCAGCGCGGCCTCGTCGATCAGCGTGACGGTCCAGCCGGTCGCGCCTCCCGCACCGCCGCCGCCCGGCAAAACGCAGGACGGCAACGCGTACCAGATCACCGCGACGTCCGGCGGGCAGCAGGTGCAGCCCAGCTCGTCAGATCCCGCCACCATCGTGCTGCGCGGGTCGGGGGCGAGCGGGTCGCTGGTGCTCTATGTGGACCCAGGCGGCGGCTGGCAGCCGTTGAAGACCTTCAACCTCGGGTGCGGGTTCACGTTCGAGGCGGTGTCGCCGAAGCTGGGCTACTTCGCGCTCTTCCGGTCCGCCGGATCTGCGGGGACGTCGTCGAGCGGCGGGGGATTCCCGATCGGCATTGTCATCGCCATCCTCGGGGCGCTCATCGTGCTCGCGACCATTGTGCTGGCGCGATTCGCAGCCGCGAGGCGACGATGAGCGGGAAAACGGACACCGCCGGTCAGGCGTGGATCGTGATGGCCGCGGGCGCCGTCGGACTCGTGCTGCTGTGGCGTCTGGTGCCGCCCACCTCGCCACCCCTCTACGACGGCCTGTGCACCCCTGCTCCCCCATACAGGCATCTGGGCGGCAGCCCGCCGCCGCTCTCCGCCAGCGCCACCTATTTCGCGACTGCTTTTCCGGCTGCCGAGGTGCAGACCGGCGAGACCCCGCCCCAAGCACAGGTTCTGATGATGGCCGGCACATTCAGCGCCCCATCGACGGTCACCGTGGCGGTCACGCCGGTAGCCCCGCCCGCCCCGCCGCCTCGCGGCATGCTCCAGGACGGCAACGCGTATCGGGTCAGCGCCACCACCGGCGGCCAGGAGCTCCAGCCGAGCCCGCAGAACCCGGTGACGGTCGAACTGCTGGGATCCGGTTCGAGCTCTGCGCTGGTCCTCTACGCCAGCTCCGGTGACGGCTGGACGGCCTTGCGTACGTTCAATCTCGGCTGCGGCATCACGTTCGAGGCAGTCGCTCCGAAACTGGGCTACTTCGCGCTGTTCCGCACCGCCGGAGCGCCGAGCTCCGGAGGCTTCCCGATCGGCATTGTCGTCGCCATCCTCGGGGCGCTCATCGTGATCGCGACCCTCGTGCTGGCGCGATTCGCAGCCGCGAGGCGGCGATGAACCAGCCCGCGACTCGAGGGCTCGCGCCGCGGCACGTTCACGCAACCGTCCAGGCGGCAGTGCTCACAACTGGTGTCGCGGCGGCCGTCTCGCTTCGGATCGCCGCCGGCGGCTCCATGCCTGCAGCCTCGTATCCCGCGGCGATCCTCTTCGCCGGGGCGCTCATGGCGCTCTCGTTCGGCGCCGGTTGGCGGTTCACGGTGGATCGTCATTGGCGAGGCTCCGTCGGAGCCGGCATCGCAGGCGCCGCGGTGCTGGTGCTTGCCTGGGCGACGGCGGCGCCGCACGTTCCCCTGACCGGCGGGCAGCACCTCGGGATGCTCCTCGTCTGGAGCCCGGTGGTGGCGCTCGTGGCGGCCGCCGAGGAGGTCGCGCTGCGCGGCGCGCTCTTCGGCGCGCTGCTCGAGGCCGGCGGCGCGCCCCTGGCAATCGCCGTCACGTCCGTCGCCTTCGGGCTCATGCACGTGCCGCTGTACGGCTGGGGTGCTCTGCCACTCGATGTCGCCGCCGGCGTGCTCCTGGGAGGCCTGCGTCTTCTCTCGGGCGGTGTGGCCGCGCCGGCAGTGGCCCACGTCCTCGCCGACCTCGCGGGCGGCTGGCTGGGCTGACCCCCCTAGGCGCGAACCCTGGGGGCGGACATCCAGCCCTCGAGCTCGGTGATCCAGCGGCTGCCCGGCGGGCCCATCCCGGCTCCGGGCACGCCCATGCGTGCGAGGAGGTTCTTCTTCGGCCCCAGGCGCAGGGTGTGCCGGTGCGGCAGCCCCGCCAGATCCTGAGCCATCTCCGTGGCGCCTTCCTCGTCCTCGACGATGGCGTCGACCAGGCCGAGGTCCAGGGCCTGGGTGCCGAGCCAGACCTCGCCGGTGGTCACCCGGGCCAGGGCGGCGTCATCGAAGCCGCGGGCCGTCCGCACCGCCGAGGTGAAGCGGCGGAAGATCGCCTGCACCAGCTCGTTCTCCTTCGCGGCGTCCGCCTCGGTGGGCTCCCGCCACGGTGCGCCGAGGTCCTTGAAGGGCCCGGTCTTGGTGACGTCGATGTGCGCGCCGATGCGGCGCAGAGCATCGACCAGGATCGGCCGGATGCTGATCACCCCGATCGACCCGACGATCGCAGCCGGAAAGGCGACGATGCGTGTGGCGCCGCAGGCGAGGAAGTACGCGCCCGAGGCGCCGGTGGTCCGGATCCACGCCACCACGGGCTTTTCCGCGGCCAGCCGCTTGACCGCGACATGCAGGATCTCCGAGCCGACGGCGCCGCCACCCGGGGAGTCGATGTCGAGGACGACGGCGCGGACCTGGCGGTTGCGACGCGCCGCACCTAAGACGCGGGTGATCGCGTCGGTGCGGACGGCGCCGTCGATGACGCCGCGGATCTCGACCACGCCGATCCGGCGCCGGTCGATCAGCTTGCTGAAGCGCTCGCCGAGGTCGTCGTCGCTCACCCGGCCATGCTAGTGCCGGGAGGCAGCGCGCGCCTGGACGGTCTCGTTGAGCACGTCGGTCAGCGACGAACCCGTGATGTCGACGACCGCTCCTGCGGTGCCGGGATCCGTCCACGCGCACACCGAGAGAATGGCGCCGCCGTTGGCGCTCGCCGGGCCCTCGTCGCACTCGAACGTCGCGCCGTCGAGCGTTGTGGTCGTGATCTTCGAGGGATCGAGCGTCCAGCCCACGCTGCTGGCCCCGGTGACGATGCCGTGCACGAAGCCTTGCAACGCTTCAGCAGACCCGCCGTTGACGAGCTGGGAGCTCTGCACCACCACCAGCATCACCTGGGTCTGGTCCTGGGTGCCGTATGCACCGGTGACGACGTTGCTCGCCCCGGCCGACCGCTCGTACGACTCCAGCGAATTCAGCGTCGTCTGCACCGAGGGCGTGTCCACCAGGGCGAGCCCGCCGATCGTCTGCGGCTGGTGTATGCCGTGCGCGAATCCGCCGACAGTGGTGAGCGTCAATGCGGCGAGCCCGGACAGGGCCAGCAGGCCGGCGCCGAACAGCGCGTAGCGTCGCGCCGGCCGGTGTCGCTCCTCTTTCTCCCAGGACATCCGCGGCATCACGAACGCCGCCTGCTCGGCCGCCATCTGTGGATCCAGGAGGATCCCGGTCGGCTTCGCCGGCTCGTGGTCGGACGACGGGCTGTGTCCAGCGCGGACGCGCCAGCCGCGCCCACCGTCGTCGATCTCGGGCTCACTCGAGCGTGGCTCGACAACCTCCACGCCGAGCGTCGGCTTCGATGCCGGGGCGATCGTGATGATCGGGCGAACCAGCGGCGTCGGCGGCGCGAGAGCGGTGGCAGCGGGCGCCGGACCCGAGGTGAGCGGGGAGAGCGGCGCCCGCTGCGGCTGCGACTCGTCAGCCTCAGCCGCAGGCTCTGGAGCCGGCTCCTGCCTCGGCGAGCCAACAGGCCAGAGGTCCACGGAGCTGCCCGAGGCGGGCCGCGAAGCACTGTTCGGCGGGGTCACCGCGAAGATCTCGCCGGGCCCGGCGACGTGGAAATCCTGGGCGGCAGCGGCAGCGGGGGCGGGCCGTGGAGGTGGGGCGGCGGCCGCACCGACAGGTGTGGTGTTCGGCGGGGTCAACGCGAACGTGCCGCTGGGCTTGGTGACATGGAATCCATCCACCGGTGCAGGGGGCGGACTCGGAGGCGGCGGCGCCGGGGCTGTGCGCGGCGGCGCCGGCGCTGTGTCCTTCGGCGGCGTGAACCACGCCGGGGTGGAATCGGTCGTGGGAGTTTCGGTCATCGTGCTGTTCATGTGCGGCTGCCCCTGACCGGACTTAAGACCGGTCCTCACCGTCGGTGTCGAGGGTATGCAGCGAAATCGCGCGCCTAGCACTGGTCGGGACACTGGGTCGTGCGCGTGACCCGTGCGTGACCGGCTCATCAAGGATCAGCGAAAGTTGTGGGGCCGAGGCGATGGAATCGACGTGAGCGGGGCGTCGGGTGGCAGCGGTCTGCCGTCGCGGTCGAGGGCTGTCACCTGCTGCACCACGACGTTGATGCGTCCGTGCTCGACCTGCAGTAGTCCGTCGATCATCAGCAGCGGATGGCGCGCTGCGTCGCGAGTGCGCTGGGCGACGTCGGGGCGAAACACGAGATCCAGGTTGGCGTCTTCGTCGGTCAGTGTGAAAAAGCGGAAACCGCTCGCCGACATTGGAGCTTGTCGCGTGATGACGAGCCCCGCGACACGCACACGCGTCCCGTCCGCGCATTCGCGTGCGCGTGCGAGGCGCAGGCAGCCGAGGGAGTCGAGCTGTGCGCGGATGAAGGAGACCAGAT
>JAFALX010000171.1 GCA_019234035.1 Candidatus Dormiibacterota bacterium
CTACTTAGCCCACCATTGCGTTTGGGGGCGAGGCTCGACGGTGCATTGACTGCCAATGTGAGGACGCTGCTCCTCGTGCACGCCCACCCGGATGATGAGTCGATCCTCACCGGGGGGGTGATCGCGCTGGCGGCTCGTGACGGACATCGAGTCGTGCTCGTCACGGCCACGCAAGGCGAGGACGGCGATAGTCCCAGTGTGGACGGAGGCGCCGATGGCACGCCGATCGGCGAGATTCGCCGTCGGGAGCTGGAGGCGGCGTGCCTCATTCTCGGCGTCGATCGCCTCGAGTTGCTCGGCTACCGAGGCTCGCCATTCGACGGGGACGGGGATGCGTCGCATGCGTGCCTCTTTCGAACGACACCGGTTGCCGACGTGGCGGAACGGCTCGCCACGGTGTTGCGCGAAGAGCGCCCCGATGTTCTGGTCACGTACGACGCCGACGGCACCTACGGCCACCCCGATCACGTGATGGCGCACGACGCCACGGTCGCCGCGGTGGACATGCTGGCGAAGGAGGGCTGGACCCCGAGCAAGCTGTACCTGCATGCGGTGCCGCGCAGTCTCGTCGACGCCGTCGTCGACACGGCGCGCGAGGCCGGCATCGACCTTCCAAACAGCCTCGAGCGCATCGTGGGAACGCCCGACGACCAGATCACCACATTCGTCGACGTGTCCACCGTCCTCGACCGCAAGCTGGCTGCGAGCGTCGAGCATCGCAGCCAGATGCATGCAGGTCTGCCGCTTGCAGCCATTGCGGCAGGAATCTTCGAGAGCGTATTTGGGATTGAACGCTTTGTGTTGGCCGGCAGTGACCCCGGTGAGCAACGCCCCGAGACGAGCTTGTTTTCCGGTCTGCACTGAAGGACGTAACGACAATGATCACGAACACGGACAGGGATAGGTCATCAGTCCCGGTTGCGCCGGTGCAGGAGCACTCTCTCACCGTCGGGGCGCAAACCATCCGCTGCTTGAGCATCGGTGAAGGCAAGCCGCTGCTGCTGTGCCATGGGTTTCTCAGCTCCGCTGAGGAGTTCGGCGGACGGTTCAGCGAGCTCGCCGCGCACCGGCGGCTGATCATTCCCGATCTGCCGGGGAGCGGTGAGTCGCCACCGCTGCCCGGTCGCCATACTGCGGATGCGCTCGCCGCGTCGCTCGAAGCGGTGCTCACGCAACTCGATGTGACCGAGTTCGACCTCGCGGGCCTGTGCCTGGGAGCCTGTGTCGCCTCGGCACTGGCCCGGCGCTGCGGCGCACGCGTCGGCCGGCTGGTGCTGCACACACCGCTCATCGATCCGTCGCTGATCCGCCGCCGCTATCGCACGCAGGTGCGGGTGCTGACGGTTCGGCCGCTCTGGCACGGGGTCGTGGCTCTCAGCCGCAGCCGCACCGTGAGCGACCTCTACAAGCGCTTCGTCATCGAGGAGGGAGACGTCGATCACGAGACGTCGGAGGTGAATTTCGCCAACCAGCGACGCGCCGACTCGGCAGCCGCGCGCGAGTGGCTGCGCGATGGCATGAAGAGCCGCGACCTGGCGTTTCTGCGCAGCCGCAGCGCTCCGACACTGGTGATCGTCGCCGCCCGCGATCAGGTGATCGATGTCGACGGGCTGCGGCGCCTCCTTGCCGGTTGCCCCAACGCATCGCTGTTCGTCGATGAGGAGCAGGGGCACGGATGGAACCAGGCGGCGGTGCGGCGCCAGCTGGACATCATGCTGGACTTCTTCTCCGGATCGGCACCGCACGTCGAAGCTCTCGAGGGCGTCGCCTGAGGTTCCGTGAGACGGCTGCCACCTCATGCGGCTCGCCCAGAATCCATTCCCCCGTCTCCAGGAATCGCTCGGCGTCGAGCCGGTGCAGCGGCGGTGCTCCCAGGCTGCGCAGCTTGCGCCACTGCAGGGTGTCCTGCTCCGAGAAGAACGTGATGGCCTTGCCCTCGGCCCCATTGCGCGCCGTACGGCCGACGCGGTGGGTCAGCCATTGCGGTGTCTCGGGCAGCTCGAAGTTGACCACCAGACCGACGTTGACGACGTCGATGCCTCGCGCAGCGACGTTCGTCGCCACCAGCACCTCCGCGTCGTTGCACCGGAACGACTCCAGTGCGCGGTCGCGGGCGTTCTGTGAGAGGTTGCCCTGCAGCTCGGCGGTGAGGTGACCGCGCTGCGCGAGGTCGCGGGCCAGCTTCTTCACACCGTGCTTGGTGCGGTGGAAGACGATGGTCTGGTTCAGCCCTGCGGCGCGCTGAAGGCGCAGCAGTCGGGAGAGCGTGTGCACCTTCGTGTCGCTCGCCACGGTCATGACACCGTGCTCGAGCAACGGTGCCTGGCCGCGCTGACCCTCGACGCGGAACGGGTCGCGCAGGTGCTTGGCGATCATCCGCTGCACCCATCGCGGCATCGTTGCCGACGCGAGAACGCCTTGACGCGACGCGCCGTGTTGCGGTTGCGGGCACAGGGCGATGATCTGCTCGACGTCGCGCGCAAAACCCTGATCGAGCATCTCATCGGCCTCGTCGAGGACCAGGTATTCGATCTTCCCGAGTCGTGCGTCGCCGCGGCCGGCGAGGTCGAGGAGCCGGCCCGGACACGCAACGATCACATCCGGTGCGTTGCGCAAGCCCGTCAGCTGAGGGCCGTAGCCGACACCGCCCATCAGGACGACTGTGCGGAGTCCGCGATCGACCTGGCGAATGACGGCGGCCACCTGTGTGGCGAGCTCACGAGTGGGAACAAGGACCAGGGCGCGGGCGCCGTGTCCGTCGTGTCCGCCGAGTCGCTGAACCATGGGGACGACGAAGGCCAGGGTCTTGCCCGACCCCGTCGGGGCCTGGATGACGCAATCGTCCCCCGCCAGAAGTTTGGGAATGGCCGCGCACTGGACGGCATTGGGAGCGGTATAGCCGGCGGCGTCGAGCGCTGCTGTGGTGCGCGCGCGAACGCCGATGCCCTGGAATGTCTGTGTCACTCGGTTACCTCAGAGCCGATCCACCGGTCTCTGTTCACCTCTCTGCTCGCTACTGTTGCCGGTTCTTGAGGACCCGCGTTCTGGGAAGCGGAGAGAGGTTCACCAAGGTGGCACGCGACGCGCGAACGCATCGCTGATGTCGCGACCTTATCACACGGCGCGGGAACCGGACTGCTGAGGTGCAAGCGCGTGCCGCGGCTCGTACAGCATGAGCTGGGTCAGGTCAGGCAGGACCATCTGGATGGTGAGACCCCAGCCACGGTCCGTGACATCGCCTGAGAACGCCGCGCCGCGCGCACGCAGCTCGGCGACGGTCGCCGCGATGTCATCACACTGCAGGCTCAGCTCGTGATGCTCGTGGCCGGGTTCGATGGGATGCGTCGCCATCTCGGAGCGCGGGAGCGCGAACATCAGCCGGCCACCTCCGGCGTCGACGCATGGAAACCGCAGCACGTCGCGGAAGAACGCGCGCATCTCGTCGGTCTTGGTCGTGTACACGACCGCGTGCATGCCGTTGATCACTGGGGTCCCTCAGTGTCGTTCGTGCTCGATGCGTGCCCGCGCAGGCCCGATGCTCCCGCCGCGTCGCGGCGCACGAGCGCGCGCAACCGGCTGATGATGCCGCTTCCCGCAGGCCCGCCAAGGAGCTGCCACGCGCGGGAGAGGCCGAATGCGTACTCGGCGATGATCACCGTGGTCAGACTCGACAGCGCGCCGATGTCGCCCGGATTGGCCTGCAGCAGGATGCCGAGCACCAACTCGTACGCGTACAGGCCGGCGCCGAAGAGCACCGGCAGGCTGCGGTAGACGCGCGTCACGAGCCGCAGGCGGTCGGGGCTGCGCAGGATGAGCAGCGCATTGGCCGCCGTGTCGCCCAGGGCCAGCGCACCGAGCGTGATGGCGATGACGCCGATGTCCGGATTGGGCAGGATGCTGCCGAGCGAGAGGAAGAAGGTGTTGACCAGCGCGGTGAACGCGCTGAGCGCGACCAGCCTGGCGCGGAGCGACGCACGCTCGCCGAAGATGTTCTCGGTGGTGATGCTCACCGAGACGAACAGCAGCCCGATCAGCGCCGCGCTCACCTGCGCGCTGACGGAGAAGAAGTTGAGGTACTGCTGCGGGACGACGGTCGCCATCACGAGCGCCACCTGCTCAGCGCAGGCGCAGGACGCTGACGTTTTGGCGGAACTCCTCGAGCGTGCGCGCGTTCATGTACGACATCGAGCTGCGCAGACCTGCCAGGTACCGCCGCATCACGCCGGCGACGCTGCCCTTGTACGCCACCATGGTCTCCGATCCCTCGACGTACTCGGGGTCGCCGTCGCCGTACTCCTGCTGCACGGAGAACGACGCGGCGCCACGCATGATCTTGTACTTCTTGCCGTCGATGACGATGACGCGTCCCGGCGCCTCGCGGGTGCCGGCGAGGACGGAGCCCACCATCACGCAGTCGGCACCGAGCGCGAGCAGCTTGCAAAGATCTGCGGGGTGGCGCACCCCGCTGTCGCCGATGATGAGCGCTGTCTGGCGCACGGCGGCGGCCTCGGCCACCGCGTACGGCGTTGGCGCGAAGACCCCTGTCTCGTTGCGCGTCTCGCACACCGAGCCGCCTGCAATGCCGACGCGGATCGCATCGGCGCCGGCCTCCTCGAGCCAGCGGAAGCCCTCGGCGCTGGCGACGTTGCCCGCGATGACGAAGATTTCCGCATCCCGGACCCGCATCCAGGCGATGGCGTCGGCAACCTGCACGTGCGCGCCGTTGGCGGTGTCGATGCAGACGACACGGCATCCGGCCTCGCGCAGCCGGTCGAAGCGCTCGCGATAGTCGCCGGTGGAGCCGACCGCCGCAGCGACGGGTCCACCGTGCTGCAGCACCTCGCGCAGCTCGGCGACCTGCGCGTCGATGCTCTGGAAACGGTGCAGCACGCCGAGCGCGCCGTGCTCGGCGAGCGCGAGGCACATGTCGACGCCGCAGACATCGGGCATCGGCGAGCCGAGCATCGGAACCTGCAGCTGCAGCGGGCCGAGCACGACAGCGGGCCGCGCGTCGGCACGATGTGCCAGCGTGGAGGTCACGCGCGGCACCAGCGTGACGTCGTCGTAGTCGAGCGCGACCGCAGACTTCTCCAGCGGCGCCGGCGTGCGCGCGGTCAGTGTGGTGATCGCCGCATTCGCCATCGCGGTCAGATGCTACGGGAACTGCGGCGGTCGCCCCTCGTGGGTGAGATCAGGGCGACGCCGGCGCCGGTCGCGCTCAGTGATGGGCTCGCGCACGCTCGCCGGATCGCTCGATCACCCGAACGCTGGGGTGCATTTGCCCACGACTGATATTAAAGATGATAGTGAGACTATCATCTTTAGGGTGCGGCCCACCTGCGCCCTGGCTTGGCGGAGCGCAACGCCGGATACACTCCGTGACATGAGTGAGCTTGCCGACCGCGCTGCGCGCGTCGCATCCCGCATCGATGAGATGCAGGTGCATCTTTGACCTGCCCGGCAAACGCTCCCGCCTCGCCGAGCTCGAAGGGCTGATCGCCGACCCAGGGCTCTGGGACGACCCGCGCCGCGCCGCGTCGCTGACACAGGAAGCGGCACGTGTGCGCGACGACATCGGTTCGTGGGACTCGCTCGGCCGCCGCGCCCACGACGCCCGGGAGCTCGCGGCGCTGCTCGACGCCGAGGCCGATCCCGATGTCGAAACCGAGCTGGGCACTGAGGTTGCCGCGCTGGAGCAGGAGGTCGAGGCACGGGAGGTCGACCTGCTCTTCAGCGACCCGTACACCGACCACGCGGCGATCATCGGCATCCACGCCGGCGCCGGCGGGACCGATTCGCAGGACTGGGCCGAGATGCTGCTGCGCATGTATCTGCGGTGGGCGGAACGGCACAAGTTCGACGTCGAGTTCCTCGAGGAGTCGACCGGGGAGGAGGCGGGCATCAAATCCGCCACCGTCCGCATCGCCGGGCCGCGCGCGTACGGGCTGCTCAAGGCGGAGCGCGGTGTGCACCGCCTGGTTCGCCTCAGCCCATTCGACCAGGCCCATCGCAGGCACACGTCGTTCGCGCTCGTCGAGGTGACCCCCGAGATCGAGGACGACGTCAGCATCGAGATCGACCCCGACGACGTGCGCACCGACGTCTTCCGCTCGAGCGGCGCCGGTGGGCAGCACGTCAACAAGACTTCTTCAGCGGTGCGCCTCACGCACATCCCGACCGGCATCGTTGTCACTTGTCAGAACGAACGTTCGCAACAGCAGAACCGCGACGTCGCCTGGCGGGTGCTGCGCTCGCGGCTGCTTGCGCTGCAGCAGGCGGCGCACGCGCAGCGGATCGCCGACCTCAAGGGCGAATCACTACCGGCTGAGTGGGGAAGCCAGATCC
>JAFALX010000189.1 GCA_019234035.1 Candidatus Dormiibacterota bacterium
GCCGGCGTTCGATGAGCAGCGGCGCGTGCCCGAGCTGCTGAGGCGGCTCGATGCAGGGCAGATGCTCGCCCTGTGCACCGATGCCGGCACACCGGCGCTGAGCGATCCCGGTGCGCGGCTGGTGCGCGCCGCACGCGTTGCGGGGCATGACGTGCTGCCGATCCCCGGGCCGTCGGCGGTGACCGCCGCGCTGTCGGCGTCGGGGCTGCCAGCGGATTCGTTCTGGTTTCTCGGGTTTCTGCCGCGCACACCCGGAAAGCTCACGCGGTCGCTGGAGGAACCGCTGCGCAGCGGACGCACGGTCGTGTTCTTCGAGTCGGCGCTGCGGCTGGTCAGGACCCTGCGGCTGCTGGCGCCGCTGGCCGGCGAGCGCGAGGTGATCGTGGCGCGCGAGCTCACCAAGAAGCACGAGACGTTTCACATAGGCACCGCCGCGGGGCTCGTGGCCGGCTTCGAGGCGTCGCCGCCACGTGGGGAGTGCACCGTGCTCGTCGGGCCGTGACGGAACCGCTCATCGACACGCACTGCCACCTGGTGCTGCTCGACGAGCGCGGGCTGTTGCACACAGCTCTCGAGGGCGCGGCAGCGGCGGGGGTCGAGACGATTGTCACCGTGGGCGTCGACCTCGAGGACAGCGACCGGAATCGCGAGATCGCCGAGGCGCACGCGAACGTGTGGTTCACGGTCGGGTGGGACCCGCAGCAGTCGCAGCCGCCGGACGCCGCACAGCGGCGCGCGCTCGCGGACCTCGTGCAGCACCCCCGGGCGGTCGCGGTGGGGGAGGTCGGCCTCGACCTGTTCTTCCGTCCCGGATACCACGAGACGCCGCTGCAGGTGCAGCAGCGCTCGTTCCTGACGATGCTCGAGCTGGCCGCCGAATTTGACAAACCTGTCGTCATCCATGATCGCGACGCGCACGATGAGGTCATCGCGGCGCTCGGGCACGTGCCCGATGTCCACGGCCTCATGCACTGCTTCACCGGCGACGCGGTGCACATGCGCCGCTGCGTCGACCGCGGCTTCGCAGTCTCGTTCGCCGGGATCGTCACGTTCAAGCACGCCGGCGACATCCAGGAGGCCGCAAGCGGGGTGCCGGCGGACGCCTACGTGGTGGAGACAGACGCGCCGTTTCTGACGCCGGTGCCGCACCGGGGCACGGCCAACCTGCCGGAGCGCGTCGCCGACACGGCAGCGAAGATCGCGGCGCTGCGCGCTGAGCCCGAGGACGAGGTGCGGCGGCGGACCACCGCGACCGCGCGCCGCGTCCTGCGGCTGCCGGAGCCGGCATGAGTGGCGCGGCGTCGCAGGAGCGGGCGCGACCGCGCCGGCCCATCGACCTCACCAACCCGGCGACGGTTCGCGCCGTCGCCCGCCGCGTGGGCCTGCACCCGAGCAAGCGGCTCGGTCAGCACTTCCTCGTCGAGGCGGGCGTGCTCCGCACCATCGTCGCGGCGCTCGACGCGGGTCCGGATGACCACGTGCTGGAGATCGGCTGCGGCGTCGGCACGCTCACCGCGGCGCTGGCCGAGAGCGGGGCGTCGGTCCTGGCCGTCGACGTCGACGAGCGGTGCGTGACCGCGGCCCGCATCACGCAGCGCCACCGCGGCAACGTCACGGTGCTGCATGCCGACGCCCTGGCCATCGAGCCGCAGTCGCACGGCTTCGGCGCCGACTGGCTGGCCGCGGGCAACCTGCCGTACCAGCTGACCGGCCCGCTGCTCAGCCACGTGTTCGAGTTGGCGCAGCCGCCCCGGCGAGGCGTCTTCCTCGTGCAGCGCGAGGTCGCCGCCCGGCTGAGCACCGTCGACGATGAGTGGAGCCTGGCGACCGTGGCGCTGCGCACCATCGCCGACGTCGAGCGGATCGCCGACGTCCCGCCTGCGGCCTTCGAGCCGCGACCGGCGGTGCACTCGTCGGTCATCCGGGTCGTCCCGCGCGCCGGGATGACCGCCGCGGAGCGCCGCGCCGTCATCGACCTGGCCAAGCCGGTGTTCCAGCAGCGGCGCAAGACCCTCCGCCACGGGCTGGCCAATGCGCTCGGCGGCGACACCGCCCGGGCACACGAAGCACTCGTTGCAGCCGGCGTCCAACCAGGGCGGAGGCCGGGTACCCTTGGTCTCGACGAGTGGCGGCGGCTGGCACGCGCCGTCGAGCAACTGCGACAAGGGGACTCTTGAGACCAGTGCGGGCCTCCAGGAGCGACGACCCTGGCGAGCAGGCGGCACCCGATTCCGCCACCGACGGCGCGGCACCGCCGCCCAACGGCGCAGCAGCGCCCGACGGCGCCCTGACTGCGTCCGAGCCGTTCTCGGTTTCGTCGCACACCGGCAGCCCGCTGGTCGGGTCCGCGCTCGATGCCACGGAGCGGCCGGCTCCGCTGCACGCCTCGCGAGCGGCGGTGCCTCCCAAGCCCGAGGACCGCACCGGTTTTCTCGCCGTGCTGCGGCGGCGCGACTTCCGCTACCTCTGGGCCGGCCAGGCCGCGTCGCAGCTCGCCGACAAGTTCCTCGTCTTCACGCTGCTGATCTTCATGTACACGATCAGCGGCCGCGCCACGCTGCAGTCGGTGCTGATGCTCGCGTACACCGTGCCGAGCGTCGCGCTGAGCGCGCCCGCCGGCGTGTACGCCGACCGCCACGACAAGCGCTCGTTGATGATCGCGTGCAACGCGATTCGGGGCTTTCTCGTGCTGCTGATCCCGATCTCGCAGTTCATCCCCGGCGTGCAGGGGCAGGCGTGGCCGCTGATCTTCATCATGCTGCTGTTCAGCTCGGTCGGCCAGGTCTTCGCCCCCGCGGAGGCGGCGAGCATCCCGTCGCTGGTGCTGCGCCGGCAGATGACCGAGGCCACGTCACTCTTCATGACGACGGTGATCCTCACGCTGGTGCTGGGCGTGCCCGCGGCGACGCTGGCGATCGCGTTCGCGGGCAACCAGGCGCCGTTCTACATCGCCGCGGCGCTCTTCGGTATCGCGGCGCTGTCCATCTCGCGAGTGGGCACGAGCCTGCGCGCCGCGGAGCGCGCCCCGGACGCCCCGCCACCGAGCCTGCTGCGCGAGCTGCGCGAGGGGCTCGCCCTCCTTCGCGAGAGCCCGGCGCTGCGCTTCGGCTTGTACCAGCTGGCGCTCGCGCTCGTCGTGGTGTTCACCGTGTTCACCCTCGGACCGGTGTACCTGGTGAAGGTGCTGCACCGCTCCGACCAGGACACGTATTTCGTGCTCGTCCCGGCGACCGTCGGACTGGTCGCCGCGGCGGCCGTGCTCGGCACCAGGCCGAACCTCTCGCGGGCGCGGACGCTGCTGGCGGCCGTGCTCACCGCCGGGCTGGCGCTGGCGGTGATGGGGTTCGTGCCCGCCGTGCTGAACTCGCACGGGCTCGCCGGGCTGGACACGCCGCTCGCCGTGGTGCTCGCCCTCATCTTCGGCGCCGCGCTGGGCGCGGTGCTGATCCCCGCCTTCACGCTGCTGCAGGAGCGCACGACGCCGGAGACGCGCGGCCGCATCTTCGGCGGCATCTTCACCGTGATCAACGCGGCCGTCGCGGTGCCGCTGGTGCTCGCCGGCGTGCTCGCCGACCTGGTGGGCGTCGACCGCGTCGTCGCCGGCCTCGGCGTGCTGCTCGTCCTCATCGGCGTCGGGGTGCGCACGCTGGCCTGGAGCCGGCTGAGCGTCCTGGAGCGCGACAGCCGCGATTCCTCTCTCGCCGTCGTCGGCGAGGACCCCGTCGAGACCCCCTGATCACAGACCTGCAACGGCGATGTCGCGAAGGGATGGAGATTCCAGACCGCCTGTTCGTCGATGCGACAGTCGCCCCGTCGCAGCACGGGGGCGCTGGACAGACGGTGCAGGAGCAGGTGCAGGTGCAGGCGGAGTGGATGAATGCGTGCGGTTGTGACGTGTGAGTGCTGCGGCCACCGACAGGCGGTCGAGCGGTCGATCGAGGAGCCGGAGAGCTTCTTTGTGGTCTGCCATGCGTGCGAGGGGGTCCTCCGCGTCCAGGTGACGGCCGACGCCATCCGCACCGCGGAGGCGCTGGCGGCGTCGCACCGCGATTCCCGCACCACCGCCTGGGCCTGAGCCCGGGGTTCGGGCCCGGTCGCGGGCGATTGGTAGAATCCGGGCACTGGCGGGCGCTACACACCCGGCGGCGGAGGGCGCATAGCTCAGTTGGTACGAGCGCTGCGTTGACATCGCAGAGGTCATTGGTTCGATCCCAATTGCGCCCACCAGCCCAGGTTCGATCAGCAGCTCGGCGTACGCACGGTTGAGCGCCGGATCGTAGATGTCAGCGCGGACCACGCCGGTCTTGAGGTTGTCCATGCGCATCTGCCGCGGCGCGCTATCGAAGGAACTCGAAGGCGGCAACGTGCGACGCCACCTAGGAGCGCTGGTCGCACCCGAACACCACGTCGACGAAGTGCATGCGACTGGAGCACAGCGTCATCACCACCGTCGTCGCCGTGTTGGTCAGCAGCCCGGCCTCGATCGCCTCGCGCACACGCTCCAGCTGCTGTCGCTGCTCACTGGTGCGGGCGGCGCAATCGACGAACAGGTCGGCTGTGCGCTCGCGCCACTCCTCGTGACTCAACGCACCGCCTCGTGTGATCCCGACCGGTTCGGCGCGGGCAACGATGACGCGCACACGATCGCGCCCCAGGGACGGCGGGCTTGGCCGACCCAGCGCCCTGGACGAGACCACGAACGAGTAGGGGTTTCGGGTGGGCGTCGTCGGACCGTGACCCCTCCGCCACTTGTTGCTGTACGGACAACTGCCGTACACTGGTCGGACGGAGGATCGCGTCATGGCAATCTCATCTCAGCGGGAGCATCTGAAGACAGAGCGGCTCGAGGCCCGGGTCACCCCCGAGGACAAGGAGCGGTTCACCCGTGCCGCCGAGCTCACCGGACGAAGCCTCACCGACTTTCTCCTGGCGAACCTCCATGAGGCCACTCGCCGGATTTTGGACCAGCACAACGTGACGTTGTTGTCAGCTACCGACTCTCAACGCGTCGTCGATTCGTTGCTGAACACTCCAGAACCTAACGATGCACTCCGCCGCGCGGCCGCGCGGTTTCTCGAGGTGAGGTCGAACACGGCCGGCGCGTGACACTTGGCCGTGCCCCGCGACCGGCCGTCGAACTCCTGGGTCGACATCACAACCGAGCGGAGTTCTCGTGTGGCAAGCCAGCCTTGGATCGATATCTCAAGACGCAGGCAAGCCAGGACGTCAAGCGACGTCAGGCCACGGTGTTGGTGGTGTGCGAAGAGCCCGGAGCGTCGGAGATCTTCGGGTACTTCACGATCACAGCATCTTCGATGCTGCTCACCAGCGTTCCGGAGGACGTGAAAATTCCTGCCACGCTGGTCGGCAGGCTGGCAGTCGACTACAGATACGCCCGACGGGGCTACGGTAGCTTCATGCTCTTCCATGCCGCAGCCCGGGCAATGGCGCCCGAGGCGCCTGCGAGCTGGGCGCTGCTAGTCGATCCGCTCGATGACGACGCTGCTGGATGGTACAGCCGCCTCGGTTTCATGCACCTTGAGGCACCCACCCGGCGGATGTTCATTCCGCTCGCTACGATTTCGAGCGCCGTGATTGCTGCGCTCAAAGCCTCTCGTGAGCCAGGATAGACGCGCGAGAATCCTTGTCGAATGCGGCTTTAACACATTCTCCCCGAGACGCGTTTTGGTAGGTTCTATTGCGCCCACCACCCGGTGAACAGGAATGCGTACAGGCCGAGTAGAAGCGTTCAGCGACGGGGTGTTCGCCGTCGCCATCACGCTGCTGGTGCTCGACCTGCGCGTCCCGATCACCAGCGGCTCGCTGGTCAGGGCTCTTGCCGACGAGTGGCCGCGGTTCGTCGCGTTTCTCGTCAGCTTTCTCGTCATCGGCATCGTGTGGGTGA
>JAFALX010000221.1 GCA_019234035.1 Candidatus Dormiibacterota bacterium
GCGGCGCGGAAAGCCGAGACGGTGGAAGCGATGTTCAACCGTATCGCGGCGCGTTATGACGCGCTCAACCGCCTCTTCACATTCGGGCTCGACGCGGGCTGGCGGCGCCGCACCGTGTCCGAGCTGCGCCTGCCGCGCGGTTCGCGAGTGGTCGACCTCGCGTGCGGCACCGGTGATCTCTGCGACGAGCTCGCACGCACGGGCCTGCGGCCGCTCGGCGTGGACTTCGCAGCCGGCATGCTCGCACGCGCGCACACGTCTGCGCCGCTGCTGCGCGGCGACATCACGCGGCTGCCGTTGCGCACCGCGTCATTCGACGGCGCCACCTGCGGGTTCGCGCTGCGCAACGTCACCGACATCCGGGCCTGCTTCGCCGAGACCGCGCGTGTGCTGCGGCCGGGCGGACGCGCCGCGTTCCTCGAGGTCGCGTCGCCGCGAAATGCGCTGCTCCGCGCCGCCCATGGGCTGTACTTCAACCGCGTCGTGCCCTGGGTGGGGGCCCGTCTCTCCGACGGCGTCGCGTACCGGTATCTGCCCGCGTCGGCCGCTTACTTGCCCGAGCCCCGCGAGCTGTGCCGGCTGCTCGAGAAGTGCGGCTTCAGCGATGTGCGCCGGATAGCGCTCGGCGGCGGCGCCGCCCAGCTGTTGACCGGGACGCGCGCAGCATGAACCCGCCTGTCGCCGAGGCGCTGCTCGAGACCGACATCTTCGAGCTGTACGAGCCGCGCACCGGGTTTGTGATGGTCCACGGTGACCACGGCCTGGCGACCGTCGGGCCACCGAGCGGGATCATCCCGGTCGGCCCTGGACCCGACCAGGTCTCGCGTGCAGCGGCACTGGCCGCCACCGCCCTGCGAGACGGCGACGGGTCGATCGTGACCGGCGCCCTCCCGTTCGACGGCGCACCGATCGCACTGCTGCATGCGTCGCCTGCCGCGGTTCGGCGGGCGGTCGCGGCATTCGAGCCGGGCAACGGTGGCTTCCACGGCATCGTCAGCACCGCCCACGATCCCGACGAGGCGGCGTATCAGGACGCCGTCGCCGAGGCACTGCGCCGGATCGATGCCAACGCCGTCGAGAAGGTCGTGCTGGCGCGCACGCTCGTCGTCGAGACCGACCACGCGCTCGATCCCAGCGTGCTCGCACGCCGGCTCCACGCCAGCGATCCGGACTGCCACGTGTTCGTCGTGGCGCTCCCCGGCGCGGCGCATGCGCTCGTTGGGGCGTCGCCCGAGATGCTGCTGCGCCGCCGCGACCGCCGGGTGGCCAGCGATCCGCTGGCGGGCTCGGCGCCCCGCAGCGCCGATCCCGTCGAGGACCGCGAGCGCGGGAAGCGGTTGCTGCAGACGGTCAAGGAGCGCCGCGAGCACCGCCTGGTGGCCGAGGCGGTCGCCGACACGCTGGCCACGTTCTGCGATCACCTCGACGTGGACCCGCAGCCGTCATTGGCGAGCACGGCGACGCTCTGGCACCTGCACACCGCAATTCGCGGACGCCTGAAGCCCGACGCGCCTGACGCGCTGACCCTCGCCGCCGCGCTGCACCCCACCCCGGCCGTCTGCGGCACGCCGCCCGACGCGGCGCTGTCGCTCATCCGCGAGCTGGAGCCGTTCGACCGCCGCTTCTACGCCGGCCTCGCCGGCTGGGTGGACGGCCACGGCGACGGCGACTGGGTCATCGCGCTGCGCTGCGCGGAGCTGATGGGCCGCACCGCCCGCCTCTACGCCGGCGCGGGCATCGTCGCCGGGTCGGAGCCCGAGGCCGAGGACCGCGAGACCGACCTCAAGTTCTCAGCGATCCTTCACGCGCTCGGGGCCCGCTGACCGCGGCGAGGGTCGCGCGCACCCGCTCCGCCACCGCCGCACGGAGCGCCGGTGCGCGGTCGCGATCGACGAGCACGTGGACGAGCTGCACGCCCGGGACCGCCTGTGCGGCCTGCAGCGCGGGGCGCAGCGCCGCGGCCGTCTCGACGCGGTGGTAGCCGGCGCCCGACGCCTGCGCCAGCGCGGCAACATCCAGCTGTGCTCCGTGCGGCGCCACGAAGTACCGGTCGAGCTCCGCTCGGTCGAGTGCCCCCTGCGGCAGCAGGGTGAAGATCCCGCCGCCGTCG
>JAFALX010000280.1 GCA_019234035.1 Candidatus Dormiibacterota bacterium
CCGGCCACCGTTTCCACGGTGATCTGGTCGTTGGTGTAGATGCAGAGCTGTGCGGCGATCTCGAGGGCGCGATGCGCGATGTCGGCGGCGCTCAGCTCGGTGTTGTCGAGCAGCGCGCGCGCCGCGGCGTGTGCGTACGGGCCGCCGCTGCCGATCGCCGCCACGCCGTCGGACTCGTCGGGCTCGATCACCTCGCCGTCACCACTGAGCACCAGAAGCCGCCCGCCTCCCGCGACGATGAGGTTGGCCTCGAGGTGCCGCAGATACTTGTCCGTGCGCCATTCGCGACTCATCGCGACGGCTGCGCGGAGCAGGTTGCCCTGGTGCTTCTCGAGCTGCTGCTCGAACTTGTCGAAGAGCGTCAACGCATCCGACACCGCACCGGCGAAGCCGCACACGACCTGGCTGTGATACATGCGGCGGACCTTCGAGGCCCCGCGCTTCATGATCACGTCGCCGACGGTCACCTGGCCATCCCCGGCGACGGCGATGGAGTCGCCGCGCTTCACCGCGACGATCGTCGTCGCGTGCGCGCGCTGCGTCACGCGCTGACCTCCTCCTTGGCACGGCCGGCGCCCCGCGGCGGGCGGTACTTGCAGGCGGGATAGCCGGAGCAGCTGACGAAGGGTCCGTACCGGCCCTGGCGGTTCACCAGCGGTTTGCCGCATTCCGGGCAGGCATCACCGGTGGGCTCCGGTGCAGCCGCAGGCTCGCGCGTCGCTCCACCACCACCGCCGGAGTTCGGCTGGATGTACTTGCACCCCGGATATCCGGTGCAGCCGACGAACGTGCCGCGGCGGCCGCGCTTGCGCCCGAGAGGCTTGCCGCACTCCGGGCACGCACCGAGGTTCTCCGGCGCGGCCTGAGTTTCGGTGGACGTGCTTTCTGCACCGGTTGGGAGATCCCTCGTATATGTGCATTCCGGGTAGCCGGAGCACCCGACGAAGGGACCGCGCCGGCTCTGCCGCGTGACCAGCGGACGGCCGCACTGCGGGCACGCCTCGCCGGTGGGCTCGGCGCTCGAGCTGCGGCGGTCCTTGATGTAGGTGCACTCCGGATACCGCGAGCAGCCGACGAACGGACCGAACTTGCCCTCGCGCTCGACGAGCTTGCCGATCTCGCACTCCGGGCAGTCCTCGCCGGTCTCCTTCGCCGGCACCTTGACACGCGGCATCGACGTCTCCGCCTTTGCCAGCGTCTCGGCGAACGGCAGGTACCAGTCGCGCACGGTCGGCTCGTACTGGCGCCGCCCGTCCTCGACGGAATCGAGCTTCTTCTCGAGCTCTGCGGTGAAGTCGACGTCGACGATCTCCGGGAAGTTGGTGCGCAGGACGCCGTCGACGGTCTTGCCGAGCTCGGTCGGGTGCAGGCGACGCTCCTCGTTGCGCACGTACTGGCGCTCCTGAATCGTCTCGATGATGGGCGCGTACGTCGAGGGACGGCCGATGCCGCGCTCCTCGAGCTCCTTGATGAGCGACGCCTCCGTGTACCGCGGCGGGGGTTGCGTGAAGTGCTGCTCGGCAAGGATCTCGCTGCACGCCAGGAGGTCCCGGGCGGTGAGCTGGGGCAGCGTCTCGTCCTTGTCCTTGTCCTCGTCGCGCTTCCACACCTTCTGGAAGCCCTCGAAGGTGACGATGGAGCCCGAAGCGCGGAACACGAAGTCGGCCGCGTCGATCGTGGCTCGCGTGTTCAGGTACTTCGCTGCGCTCATCTGGCTGGCGACGAAGCGGCGCCAGATGAGGTCGTAGAGCTTCTGCTGCGCCGGCGAGAGATGGCTCTTCACGGACTCGGGCGTGCGCCGCACGTCCGTCGGACGGACCGCCTCGTGCGCGTCCTGCGTGTTCGGCGACGACTTCTGCTTCGCCGCGCCGGTGCGCACGTACTCCTTGCCGAACTCGCCGGTGATGTACTTCTCGGCGTCCGCGCGCGCAAGGTCGCTGATGCGCGTCGAGTCGGTGCGCATGTACGTGATGAGGCCGGTCGAGCCGGCGGCGCCGAGCTCGACGCCTTCGTACAGCTCCTGCGCCACGCTCATGGTCCGCTTCGGTGACATGCGCAGCCTTGTGGACGCGTCCTGCTGCATTGCGCTGGTCGTGTAGGGGAGCGGCGCGTTGCGCGAGGTCTCCCTGGTCTCGACGCCGCGCACGATGAACGGCGGTGTGCGGTCGGTGACCTTGCCCGCATCGTCGAGCCCGAGCCCGTGCAGCACCTCCTTCGCCTCCACCTCTGTCCTGAGATCGAGCTTCTCGCTGTCCGCGGTCTCGCCGTTCGACGTCGCGGCATCGCCGCGCCGTCCGACAAGCCTCGCCTTGAACGGGTTGCTGCCATCCTTGACGAGAAGTGCGTCGACCGTCCAGGACTCGACCGGGATGAAGGCCTCGATCTCCGCCTCGCGGTCGACGACGAGCCGCACCGCGACTGATTGCACGCGGCCGGCGGAGAGGCCGGCGCGCACCTTGCGCCACAGCAGCGGCGACAGCCGATAACCGACGAGGCGGTCGATGACGCGGCGCGCCTCCTGGGCGGCGACCAGCGAGCGGTCGATCTTGCGGGGGTGGTTCAGCGCGGCCTCGACGGCCGGCCGCGTGATCTCGTGGAACACGATGCGGTCGGGATCCTTGAGCCCGAGCGCCTGCGCGAGGTGCCAGGCGATCGCCTCACCCTCGCGGTCGGGGTCGGCTGCGAGGAGCGTCGCCTGCGCCTTGCGGGCCGCGGCCTTCAGCTCCTTGATCTGCTTCTCCTTCCCCTTGATGACCTCGTACTGCGGGGTGAACCCCGAGTCGACGTCGACGCCGATCTTCGATTTGGGCAGGTCGCGGACGTGCCCCATCGAGGCGAGGACGGTGTAGTCGCTGCCGAGGAAGCGGGACAGCGTCCTCGCCTTGCTCGGGGATTCGACGATGATCAGTCGGCTTGGCATCTCAGTGGTTCCCTGACTCTGGATCGCCTGGACGCCGCCTCCTGACGGCGGGCGCCCCGGGATCCCCCATTAGAAGGTACGCGCCACGCGCCCTCCAGGGAGGGACAGTATGGCCCCCTCCAACTCCAGCGAACCAAGCCGTGACGCAACGACGGCGGCGGAGAGGCCGAGTGTGGCGGCGAGCTCGTCGGGGAGGACCGGGGTGCTACCCATGCGCGTGAGTATCTCCGCAAGCTCCGGCGCCAAACGGTGGGAGATTCTCTGTTCGGCCGATTTGGCATCGATAGGGAGCGGCAGCAGCGGGCCCAGCTCCGGGAGCGCATCGAGCAGATCGCCGAAGCCGAGGTAGGGCCGGGCGCCGTCGCGGATCAGGAGGTTGGTGCCCTCGCTTTGCGGCGATCGGATCGATCCCGGCACCGCGAGCACCTCGCGCCCGAGATCGACGGCCCAGCGGGCCGTGCTCAGAGCGCCGCTGTTGGGCGTCGCCTCCACCACGACCACCGCCTGGGCGAGCGCCGCGATGAGCCGGTTGCGCTTGGGGAAGTGGTGTTTGAGCGGCGGCGTGCCCGGAGGCTCCTCGCTGATGACGCAGCCGGAAGTGAGGATCGCCCGGCGCAGCCGCGCGTGCTCGGCGGGGTAGCAGACATCGATGCCGCAGCCGAGGACGGCGATCGTCTCGCCGCCGCCATCGACCGCGCCGTGGTGCGCCGCGCCGTCGATCCCGCGAGCCATCCCGCTGATCACCTGTGCCCCGGCGCCGGCCAAGCCGCGGCCGATGGACCGTGCGATGTCGACTCCGGCCGGCGTCGCGAGCCGCGACCCGACCACTGCGACTGCGGGCAGCCGCGGGCGCGCCGAGCCGGCGATCCAGATCCGCTGCGGCGGCTGCTGCAGGTGCTCGAAGCGTTCGGGCCAGCCGGCACGTCCGCGGAGGAGGGTGCGCTCACGCATCGGCGCCCGTCCGGTAGCGGATCGCCTCTGCCAGCGCGTCCTCGCCGACAGCGTCGTCCCCGGCGAGGTCGGCGATGGTGCGCGCCACCCGCAGCACGCGAAAGAACCCTCGGGCGCTGAGTCGCAGCCGCTCGCCCGAACGCGCCAGCAGACGGCTGGCGCTGGCGCCAAGACGGCATCGTGCGCGCAACTCCGCGCCCTGCAGCACCGAGTTGAGCGCGTCCTGGCGCGCGTGCTGCCGAGCGCGTGCCGCGTCGACACGCGCGCGCACGATCGCAGACGGCTCGTCAGCCGCTGCGTCGAAGATCTCCGCGTATTGCTGCCGCGGCACGGTCATGGTGAGATCGATGCGGTCCTTGATCGGGCCGCTGAGGCGGCTCTGATACTCCTGCAGCAGCCGCGGCGAACAGCGGCATGGCTGGTCGTCGCCGAGGTGACCGCACGGGCAGGGATTGGCAGCCGCCACCAGCATGAATTCGGACGGATATGTCACTGCGGCGCGCGCCCGGACGACCGTCACGCGCCGCTCCTCGAGCGGCTGGCGCAGCGCCTCGAGGTGCGTGCGAGGAAACTCGCACAGCTCGTCCATGAACAGGACGCCGCGATGCGCCAGCGAGATCTCGCCCGGCAGCGCGACCCCGGTGCCACCGCCCACGAGCCCCGCGCGCGACACGCTGTGATGTGGCGCGCGGAACGGCGGCCGCAGTGACGTGGCCGCGCGCTCGCGAAGCGCGCCGCGCAGCGAGTAGATCGCGGCGACCTCCAGAGCGTGGTCGACTGGGAGATCCGGGAGCAACCAGGGAAACGCTCCCGCCAGCATGGTCTTTCCGGCGCCAGGGGGTCCTGTCATGAGCACGTTGTGGCCACCGGCCGCGGCGATCTCGAGCGCGCGCTTCGCCGCGCTCTGACCGCGAATCGCGGCCAGATCGACGTCGGGCGGCTGCTCCGCCGGGAGCAGCGCCGGCGCTCGGCAGCGGTCGAGCGGTCGTCCGCCGGAGAGGTGCGCTGCGCATGCACGCAACGTGGGCGCGGCCAGGACCTCGAGCCCGTCGACGAGTGCTGCCTCTTCGGCGTTCTCCGAAGCGACGATCAGCCGGCGCACGCCGTGGGCCGCAAGACACCGCGCCATCGGCAGCACGCCGGTGACCGGGCGGATCGCACCGCCGAGCGCGAGCTCGCCGACCAGTGCGGCACCGTCCGCGCGGCCGATCCTGCCGTCGGCAATGAGCACTGCGATCGCAATCGCGAGGTCGAACCCGGTGCCTTCTTTCGGGACTTCAGCCGGCGCCAGGTTGACGGTGACCCGCTGCGCCGGGAACGGAAAGTCCGAGTTGCGAATCGCCGATCGCACCCGCTCGCGCGCCTCCTGGATCGCCCGGTCCGTCAGCCCCACCACCGTGAAATTCGGCAGCCCGTTGGCGATGTCCGCCTCGACGCGAATGGGGATGCCGGCGAGCCCGTACGTCGAGCAGCTCGTGGCGCATGCGATCACACATCGCAGTTTATCACCACAGCTATGTGGTAGTCGTTAGCCGGCTCTGTCCCGGGAGCTACAACTGCCCAGAAGTTTCTTTATCGACGGTCTCCGTAGCGTTTCAAGTCAAGTCGCGGGGTCACCACCCGAGGTGGAAACCGCGCGCGCTTCGGGCACTCCGACGACCACCGACTTAGGCGTAGCCCCGCTGACGATTCCTTCCTTGACGGTTAGGGGTATAGCGGCAAGTCGCTTTCCCTCAAACGTGATCGCTATCTCGTAGAGCCCCGCTCGTTCAATTACGAACATCGACAGCGGCAGCGCCGAGGGGCCATAAACAGGCAACTCGGGATCCCAGCTCGGGTCCCCTTGGCCGGGGCGAACCCTCATATTTATGCCCCCGATGATGCGGCCGTCCGATTTGTCTGCGAGTTCCACCGCCAACTCGTGCTCAGCGCCTAACTCCGAACGCTCGAACTCCAGTTGAAATGCGAACGTCGCAGCCAATTGAGCCGGGAACTGCGAGACCCCAAATCGATTGACGCCCGCGCCGAGAATGTGGAGCAACCCCTCTCGAACGGTCGCAGCGTCGCAAACCGTAGCGACTAAGAGCTTCATGTCAGTCCACGAGCGCGGCATAGGAGACTTGCACGCAGTTCGTTCCACTAACTCTGTCCGGCACGCCGGTTCGTACCACTGCCGGAGCGCTATTCGTCCCGGAGTACGTGAGACTTACCGAATCATCCCTGAGTGATCCCCAATCCACAGAGATTAGGCCGATAACGCTCCCTATCCGCACGACACGTGCTAAGGCGGAAGTCTCGCTCTCCGGCTCCACCGCTATTGCCCAATCGCCAGTCACTGCCCCGGCGAGCTCCGACGCGTCGACCGGGATCAGACCCTCAGCACCCTCCATATTGGGGTCGATCGTCACCCGCGGCCAAGACCCTCGCGGCACCCATCGGATCACGGCGAGTTTCTCCGCTTGTGTGCCTCGAACAACGCGGACAGCCGAGCGAGCTCGGCCATGTCCAAGTCACTACTCCCAAGCTCGAGATCAAAGTGGTCTGG
>JAFALX010000191.1 GCA_019234035.1 Candidatus Dormiibacterota bacterium
TGGCGCGTGGCGGTCACGCATGGCCGCACTGGTCGACCTGGGGTGGAGCTGGGTGTGGCTGGAGCGCGGCGCCGTCGTGTTCAAGGCCGAGCTCAGTGCGTGGACGCCGGAGGCGGTGCAGATCCAGGGCGTGTACACGCATCCTGGCAAGCGCCGGCGGGGCGTTGCGAGCGCTGGGCTGAGCCATGTGTGCCGCACCGTCCTGCAGCAGGTTCCGGTCTGCAGCCTCTACGTCAACCACGAGAACGAGACCGCCCTGCGTCTCTACGCCCGCCTGGGTTTCGAGCGGGCCGGCGAATTCGCCACCGTGTTCTACTAACCCGATGGTCGAGACCCACTCCGACGTGACACTGCCGGTCCCGCCGGCGGAAGCCTTCGAGGTCATCTCCGACCTGGAGCACGCCGACTGGTTGCCGGCGGTGCGCCAGCTGAAACACATCGGCGGCCCGAAGCTCGCACCCGGCGCGCGCTACGAGGTGGAGGTCGGCTTTCTGGGCAAGCGACTCAAGGGCGTGCTCGTGTGCGAGGTGGTCGATCCGCCGCGCGCGCTGGAGATGAAGCTCGAGGAGGGGTTCGACCTCACCATCACCGTGAATGTCCGCGCGGTGCGCGGCGGCTGCCTGGTCGAGGTCGGCGCTCGCTACTCCATCGGTGGCGGCCCGCTGTCACGCGCGGTCGAGATGTCGTCGGTGGGACCGGCCCGGCGCGAGACCGCGCGGGCGTGCGAACAGCTGGCGGCGCGTTTCGGGCGCCGGGCTGAGGTGGGATGACGTAGGTGTGGATGCCAACGACCCCGATCTCGCCACGCTGACGGCGCAAGCGCGGCAGTACCCCCCACTCGGCCTCGACGAGGTCGCGCGCCTGCTTCCCGACTCCGCCGTCGCCGGGCCTGCACAGGCACGGCTGGTGCAGCACCAGCTGACGGTCGCTCTCGACCAGGCGCTGGCTCGCCGGGAGCGCGGCGTGGATGTCGTCGATCTCTACCAGGAGGCGACGGTCGCGGCGATCGTTGCCGTGCAGCAGTACTCAGCCCGGGGCGGCGAACCCGCCGGTCTGCAGCGGTACGTCGCGCGCGTCATCGGCGCGCACCTCGATGATGCCATCGAGGAGGCGGAGCTGGAGCGGAAGTCCGAGGAGGCGTTTGTCCGTGACGCCGAGACGTACGAGGCCGCCGAGGTGAGCCTTCGTCACGAGCTGGGACGCAGCGCGACGGCCACCGAAATCGCCGCGCTGCTGGAGTGGCCGGAAGAGCGAGTCGCGGTGGTGGCGGAGGCCGTCAACAACGCCCGCGAGCTCTACGACTCGGAGATCGTTCAGTACCTCGACGACTCTGACTGATCCGCGCGACGGCGGTGGGAGCGACCTCCTGTGCGTAGCGACCGTCACGGAGCCGCGCCGAACGTAATCGGAGCGCTGTGCGCGGCGCGTGCATCGAGCGGCCGGACCGCGTGTCGCCGAGCGCAGGAGGTTGCGACTGCTGAACGTCGCGAACCGGATCGGTCAGTCGTCATCGCTGCTGACCGATCGCAGATCGTCAGATCGCCAGTCCATGTCACGGAGGCTGCCGCCCACACCGCGACGTATCGCGTTGCTGCCAAACCTGGCACGAAGCGAGTCCAGCGTGTGATCCAGGCGCCCCTGCTTCGGCGCACTGAGCAGATCGAGCTGCGAAGCCTCCTCGAGCCCGGTTACCCCCACTCCGAGGAGGCGTACGGGTGCGCCGCTCCACGCCACGTCGAACAACGCGATTGCAGTGTCGCGCACCTCGACGTCTGTGGCGGTCGGCGCCGGCATGGAGTGCTGCCGTGTGATCGTCTCGAAGTCGTGGTAGCGGAGCTTCACGGTGACGGTGCGGGCCATCCAGCCACCGGTGCGCAGCCGCGCGCAGACGTCGGCGCTCAGCGTGCCGATGCGGCGCATCAGGGCATCGCGGGCAGCAACGTCACGGTCGAACGTCTCCTCGCGTGACACACTCTTCGGCCGTTCGGGGAGCACGACCGGCGAGGTGTCGATGCCGCGCGCACGCTCCCGGAGCGACCGCCCGGCGGCGTTGCCGACGCGCCGCTGCACAACCTCGACCGGCAGCGCAGCCAGCTCACCGAGCGTCGTGATGCTCAGGCCCTGCAGCGCGGCCTCGGACGCCGGCCCCAGCCCGGGCAGCCGGCGCAACGGCAGCGGCGCGAGAAACGCGGCCTCCTCGCCCGGGCGAACCACGACGAACCCGCGCGGTTTCTCGAGATCCGAGCCGATCTTGGCCACCGTCTTGTTCGTGGCGACGCCGAACGACGCATGCAGCGAGCATTCGGCGAACACGCGGTCGCGAATCGTCCTCGCGATCTCGGACGGAACGCCGAACCGCCGCCTCGACCCCGTGACGTCGAGGAACGCCTCGTCGAGCGACAGCGGCTCGATCAGCGGCGTGTATTCGCGTGCGATGGCGAACACCGATCGAGATGCGGCGCGGTATGCGGTGAAGTCCACCGGCACCACCGCCGCGTGCGGGCACAACCGCAGCGCGGTCAGCAAGGGCATCGCCGAGCGCACACCGTATACCCGGGCCTCGTACGAGGCGGCACTCACAACGCCACGACGCAGGTGCGCCGTGCCGTTGCCTCCGTCGGCACCGCCGACGATCACAGGGCGGCCCCGAAGCTCAGGCCGCCGCAGCTGCTCCACGGACGCGTAGAACGCGTCCAGGTCCATGTGGATGATGCCGCGGGGCTCCACGCGGCGATCGTCGCACGGTCAGGAGATCAGACGTCTGCCTCGCGGCGCAGCGTGATGACGCCGTTGCCGTAGCCACGCTCCTGCCAGTCCTCGATGTCGCGAGGTTGCAGGTAT
>JAFALX010000077.1 GCA_019234035.1 Candidatus Dormiibacterota bacterium
TGATGCGGAACAGGGTGGGCTCGAGCGAACCCGGAAGACGCGTCTCCTCGCCCACCACTCGGAGGAACAGGTGAAGACCCGACCGCTCGCCGAACTCCTTGACGAACTTGCGCAGCGTCGGCACCAGGCCGAGGTCGTCGAGCGTCATCGGGCGCAGATCGAAGATCAGCCGGCGGGTGTCGTCCAGCACACGGCGGACGCCGTCCTTGAAGTCCTCCAGCTCCTTGGCGACGAGGGTCGGGTCGCGGGCGATGAGCCGCTCGAGGATCTCGGCCTGGAGCACGAGATTCGCCATCGACTGCGCCGGCCCGTCGTGCATGTCGCGGGCGATGCGCATGCGCTCCTCTTCGATGATCTGAAACACCTGGCGGGAGGCGTTGCGCAGCCGCGAGGTCCCGTCCTCGACGCTGATGGTCGAGGCGACGAGGTCGTCGAGGCTGCGGTGCACCGAGCGCAGGACCTCGAGCTCGGCGCGAAGCTCGTTGACCCGCGCGGAGAGGTCCGCCTGCCGCTCGCAGGCCGCGGAGAAGTCGGAGCGCACGCCGGCGAGCGCGCGAAACGCGCTGTCGACCTGCGTGGCGCCGATGCGCGGCAGGTCGCGCAGCATGGCGTGCCAGCGCTCCTCCAGCTGCTCCAGACGGCGCGACAGCTCGTCGCGCGCTGCAGTCGTGCGCAGCAGGTGCGCCTCGGTGTTGCCGGCGGCGTCCTCCAGCTCCTCGATGCGCTTGGTGACCAGAAAACGGGCACCGGACAAGGCAGAGGGATTGAGAGGTGGCGCCGCGTGCACCTGTGCCATGGCCAGGCGCATTGTGTCACTGTCGAGCGTGGACAGACCGTTGCTCACCGCGACCTCTCGAACGGCCTGTGACAGGGCTGTTGCACAACATAGTCGAATTCGCCGCCAGCGTACAAACGATGGCGCAGACGCGTACAGAATTGGGATCCACCATGCCCACCCGCGAGGTCGCAGATCGCCCGCGAGTCCTCATCGCCGAGGACGACGATTCCCTGCGGCGCCTGCTCGAACTTCGACTCGATTCCGACGGCTTCGAGCCGCGCACCGCGTGCGACGGCGTGCAGGCGCTCGAGGTCATGGAGGAGTGGACTCCGGACATCGTTGTGTGTGACGTGATGATGCCGCACCTGAGTGGAATCTCCGTCGTGCGCGAGATGCGCGACCGGGAGATTACCGCTTCGGTACCCATCGTCCTGCTGACCGCGCGCTGCTTCGACGAGGACATCCAGGAGGTGATGAACCTCGGGGGCGTGACGTACATGGCCAAGCCCTTCGACTTTCGACGCCTGAAGGAGAAGCTGCACTCGCTCCTGCAGGCGAGCGAGCACGCCGTCCCGCGGGCGGCGCTCTGACGGTTCGCGGCGTGGCGGCCCGCGTCACCCCGGCGGAAGCGCCCGAGCAGGGCCGTGTGCGCCGCTTCCTCGAGAGCGCCACCTCGCCCTCAGGGCTCTTCCTCAGCGCCGCGCTCGTGATCCTGCTGCTGCCGATCACGAGCATCATCCACGACCCGGACTTCTGGTGGCACCTGCGCGCGGGCCAGCTGATCCTGGCGCACGGCGGGCTGCTCGGCACCGACCCGTTCACGTTCACGGTGCCCGGTCACGCGTGGACGATGCACGAGTGGCTCACGGAGGTCAGCTACGCGGTGCTGCAGAGCGCCACAGGCCTCGGGGTCATCGTGCTGCTGCTCAGCGTGATCACGTGGTGCGGCATCGCCTGCCTCGGGCTGCGCGCATCGCTGCGGAACCCCAACCGATTCATTCTCGGCATCGGCCTGCTCCTGACGGCCGTCGCCGGCTACCCCATCTGGGGGCCGCGCGTGCAGATGGTGACCTTCTGCTTTGCGGCGCTGACGCTGCTGCTCGTGGAGCGCCACATCGTGCGCGGTGGCCGTCTCGTGTGGCTGCTGGTGCCGCTGTATCTGCTGTGGAGCAACCTGCACAGCGGGTTCATCATCGGCCTCAGCTTCATCGCACTCGTCGTGATCGCAGAGCTCGCCGGGCGATGGTTCTCGATGCCCGACCCCGCGCGGTCGTCACGGCTGAAGACCCTCGGGCTCGTGCTGCTGGCATGCACCGCCGCCAGCATGATCAACCCCAACGGACCGGCGATCCTCGCCTATGCGTTCTTCACACAGGGTTCGGGCGCGCAACAGACTCTGATCCTCGAGTGGCACTCACCCGACTTCCAGGACCTCGTTGTCGTGCCCTTCGGTCTCATGCTCCTGTCGCTGCTTGCGCTGGTGGCCGTCAACCGCACGCTGCGCGCGCGCGACGCCGCGCTCGTGCTCGCCGGCACCGCGCTGGCGCTGCAGTCGGTGCGCCACATCGCGATCTTCCTCGTGGCGGCGGCGCCGGTCTGGATCGACCAGGCGAACATGCTGTGGACGCGGCTGCGCGGGTCTCGCACCGTGGTGCCGCGTCCGCTGCCGCCGTTCGCGTTTCGCCTCATCGTGTTCGTCGCCATCGTCCGCGGGC
>JAFALX010000079.1 GCA_019234035.1 Candidatus Dormiibacterota bacterium
GCCGCCGCGGCCTTTTCCCGATCCATGGTGATCGTGGCCTCCTCTCGAGCCACACCGCCGATACCACCCTTGGCAGTACGGGCGATACGACCACCCGCCCTCCACACTCGGGACAGTCGCAGCGGGTGGTCCACTGACAGCACCGTCAGACCGCTAGCGTAGCGGCGTCGTGATCCTCTGGATCCCCGCCACCACGCCGGCGCCGCTGCGCGCATTCCTGCCCGCCGGCATCGAGGTGCGTGAGTACCCCGCGTTCGGCGACATCGCCGATGCACCCCAGCCCGCCGACATCATCGTCGTCGCCTTCGACCCGACGCGTGCGATCGAGGTCATCCCGCAGTTCGAGGGGTTGCGGGTGGTGCAGTCGCTGAGCGCGGGCATCGACACGCTGGTGGGCCACATTCCCACCGGCGTGACGCTGTGCGACGGCGCCGGCATCCACGATGCGCCCGTGTCCGAGTGGTGCGTCATGGCGATGCTCGCCATGCGCCGCAACCTCCCGGCTCAGCTGCGGGCGCAGGAGCACGCGACATGGCAGTGGACCAGCGGCGGCGCCGACCTCGACGGCGCCCACGTGCTCATCGTCGGCCACGGCTCCATCGGACGCGCGCTCGAGGAGCGGCTGGTGCCGTTCGGCGCGCGCATCAGCCGCGTCGCGCGGCGCGCGCGCGAGGGCGTGGAGTCGGTGGAGGCGCTGCCGCGGCTCCTCCCGGAGGCCGACGTAGTCGTGGTCCTCGTGCCGCTGACGCCGCAGACGCGGGGCATGGTCGACGCGTCATTTCTGGCATCGATGCGCGACGGAGCCCTGCTGGTCAATGCAGCGCGCGGGCCCATCGTCGACAGCGCCGCACTGCTCGATTCGCTGACGAGCGAGCACATCCGCGCGGCGCTGGACGTGACCGATCCGGAGCCGCTGCCCGACGGACATCCGCTGTGGACCGCACCCCGGCGTGCTCATCACGCCACACGTCGGCGGCGCCGTCGACCGCGTCTTCGAGCGGGGATGGCGCTTCGCCGGGGAGCAGGTGCGCCGCTACGTGGCGGGCGAACCGCTGCGCAACGTCGTGTCGGGCGGGTACTGATCGGCCGGCGCCGGCACCCAGCCGCCGACGCGAGCGCCGCCACCGGCGTCGCGGCCAACCTCGAGCTCACCGCCCAGTGCACTGAGACGATCCGCCATGTTCTGCATGCCCGCGCCGCCGTGGGCACGCGCGGGGTCGAAACCGTGACCGTCGTCGACGACGGCAAATGTCAGCCTCCCGTCGCCGGCGGCGAGCTCGATGCGGGCGCCCGTCGCGTGCGCATGTTTGACCACGTTGGTCAGCGCCTCGAGCACACAGAAGTACACCGCCGACTCCGTCTGGCGCGGCAGCCGCGGCAGCGGGCTCGCCGGCTTCACCTCGACCGGCAGCGGCAGCAGACGAACGTGCGATGCCAGTGCTGCCTCGAGCCCCTTCTCCACCAGGATGGGAGGATAGATTCCGTGCGAGAAGCGCCGTAGCACCTGGATCGCCTCGTCGGCATCCGAGGTGAGCTTCTTCAGCATGGCTCTCACGGTGTCGGAGTTCCGCTCCGCGAGTGTTGTTGCCAAGCCCAGCTGAATCTTGAGCGCCACCAGGTTCTGCTGCGCCCCGTCGTGCAGGTCGCGCTCCAGACGGCGTCGCTCCTCGTCCTGCGCACTCACGAGCCGCTGCCGCGACGCCTGCAGCTCGCGCATGCCGTCCTCGAGCTCTGCGGTGAGACGCGTGTTGCGCAACGCCACCGCGGCCTCATGTGCGAGGTCGGTGATCAGACGGTGCTCCACGCCGCGCATGGGTTCGCGTTTGCGCACCGCCAGGACACCGAGGAGCTCGTCCTGGAACGTGACCGAACACTGATCGACGGCACCGGGAATCTCCGGCGCGCCGGCGCCGGACAGTCGCAACGGGACGCTTGTGTGATCGGTGGCGGTTTCCGGCCAGAACGCTTCCGGTCGCAGCTCGTCGCCCACGCGCAACCACACCTCGGCGCGGTCGGCGCCGGTGCCGTCGGCAAGCAGATGCGCCATGCGCTCGGTCAACTCGCCGTGGGAGTAGACATGTTCGACGGCGCCATTGAACTGTGAGAGCACCTCATACGGCGTTGCCCGCTTGCCGAACACGAGGCGGTTGGCCACCCGGGTGAGCCGTGTGCGCACCGGTTGAAAGGCCAGCGCCACAACAGCCGCAACCAGAAACGGGATCGCCTCATCCCGCTGCGCGCTCGTACCGATCCGTGTCCCGATGGCGACCACGGCAAACAGGTACAGGAGGCCGATGAGCACCACCACCGCTCCGTAGACCAGGGTGCGCCGAATGATGACGTCGATGTCGTAGAGGTGGTACTTGAAGATCGCGATGCCCACGGAGAGCGCGACGCCGAGCATCGATATCGCGATCAGCACCTCGAAGAGCGGGCTGAACGAGAACGCCGGCCGGTGCAGCACGGTCGCGTTGACCACAAAGCCGGCCGCCGACACCAGCGCGAACACGACATAGGCGGCGCCGAGCCACTTGAGCTGCTGACGCACATCCAGCGTCGCTCTGCGGTATCGCGACATCACCGCCGTGGGCGCCAGGACCACACAGAGCGCGAAGCCGAAATCGGAGAGCCCACCGAAGCCGCGGGAGATCGGCCCCGGCAGCGTCGAGGCCGCCTGGGGCAGGACCACGCCGCCGACGATGCCCACTGCTCCGACCGCGGTCAGCACGCCGATGATCGGCACCCACACCGGCGATGCAGGGCGGCCGTCAGGGAACAGCAGTGGCAGATACAGGAGCATCAGCACTGCCGGCACGACCCAGAACCACGGCCGGATCGCCTCGGCCACACCGGTGCCGGCAAGCGATCCGCCTGCATTCGCGGTTGAGATGTCGTCGTAGCCGACGGCGAACTGGTACAAGGCCCAGAGGACGCCGATCGCGACGGCTAGATAGCCGATGCGATTCCCCGGCCTGCGCCACGTGATGAGCGCTCCGACAACGACGAATGCCTCCCCATAGAGTGGCGTGAGACGGAAGAACCAACCCTGGGCGCCGATGCGCATGGGTTGCGGCAGCGATGGTGACGCGAGCGCCGCGTTCATGAGACCCGCGCTGGCGCCGAACAGGACAAGGGTTATGACAACAAACGCGACGGCGATCCATCCCGCAGAGGGACGCAAGACTGCGTGCGCTCTTGTGCTGCGCGACGCGCGCTCGTTGAGGGCCACCGAAGCGGACAGCTTACGGGTCGTGCGCAATTGTGTGGTCGTGCCCCTCGAAAGCTAAACCGGAATCCAGGCGCCGACGCGCGCACCGCCGCCGGGTGCACGGCTCACCTCGAGCTGACCGCCCAGTGCACTGAGGCGGTCGGCCATGTTCTGCATGCCGGCGCCGCCGCGTGCACGCGCGGGGTCGAACCCGTGGCCGTCGTCGACGACTGCAAAACGCAGCCGCCCCTCGGTGACCCCGATCTCGATGGCGGCACGTGTCGCTTTCGCGTGCTTCACCACGTTGTTCAGGGCCTCGAGGATGCAGAAGTACACCGCCGACTCCGTCTGCCGTGGCAATCTCGGGAGCGCCGAGGCCGGCGCAATCTCCACCGGCAGCGGCAGCAGGCGCACGTGTGACTCCAGCGCCGCCTCGAGCCCCTTCTCCGCCAGGATGGGCGGGTAGATGCCGTGCGAGAACCGGCGCAACACCTGAATCGCCTCGTCGGCGTCTGCCGTCAGCTTCTCCAGCATCGGCCCCACGCCGTCCGGATTCTTCGCGGCGAGCGTTTTGGCCAATGCAAGCTGAATCTTGAGCGCAACCAGGTTTTGCTGCGCCCCATCGTGCAGGTCGCGCTCCAGCCGGCGCCGTTCCTCGTCCTGCGCGCTCACCAGACGCTGCCGCGACGCCTGCAATTCCTGCAGGCGGTCCTCGAGCTCCGCGGTCAGCCGCTCGTTGCGCAGCACCACCGCCGCCTGGCGTGCCAGGTCGGTGAGCAGCCGGTGATCCGTGCCGCTGACGGGCTCACGCTTGCGCACCGCGAGCACCCCGAGCAGCTCGCCCTGGTATGTCACCGGCGTCTCGTCGGCGGCGCCGGGAACAGCGGGCGCAGCGCCGCCGTCGAGCGCGATCGCCGCGGCGCCGTTCGCTTCGGAGGCGTTCGTCGCGACCCCGTCTTTCGCGACTGCCGGCCACTGGGCGGCGGGACGCAGCGTGTCGCCCACGCGCAGCCACACCTCGGCGCGGTCGGCGCCCGTGCCGTCGGCGAGCAGATGCGCCATCCGCTCGGTGAGCTCGCCATGCGAATACACCGAGTCGACCGATGCGCTGAAGTGTGAGAGGACTTCATACGGCGTCGCTCGCTTGCCATAGACGAGGCGGTTTGCGTAGCGCGTGAGGCGCGTGCGCAGCGGCTGAAACACGAGCGCCACCACGGCCGCGACCACGAAGGGAATCGCCGGATCCGCCTGCGCCGAGGGCCCGATGCGCGTGCCGACGGTG
>JAFALX010000095.1 GCA_019234035.1 Candidatus Dormiibacterota bacterium
TGCACGGTGTCCGCGGTGAGGCTCACCTTCACGCCCTGCAGCGCAAGCGCGAGCCCGTGGTCAACCGCGGGCGTGGTCTGCACGAACGCGACCGTTGCGGCCACGTCGGCGGAGGTGATCATTGCTCCGGTTGACCACCGCTGCCCGGGCCGCAAGGTGAATGCGTAATGGAGGCCGTCGCTGCTGATGTTGTACGACTGCGCGAGGTCCGGACGCGGATACCCGGTGCCATCGAGATGGACGAGGCTGCGGTACAGCAGCTGGCCCACGTCGCGGACGGCGGGGTCCTGATCGCCGATCAGCGGATTGAGCGACAGCGGGATCTCCTCGACGGCGAGCGCCTCGCGGAAATCGGGACCGCCGACGATTCCGAAGTGCACCGAGGCCGCGATCGCCACCGAGAGCAGCGCGAACACAGCGAGCGTGGCCCCGGCGAGAACCTCGATCCGGCGCAAGCGGCGCCGGCTGATGCGGAAGCGGCGCCGCCCTACTTGGTGATGTAGGTCGAGACGACCGAGACGACGACGAACAGGCCGATCATCACCGCCGAGAACCGGAGGAGCCCCGCCTCCAGGCCGCGCCTCCGGCGGTAGCCGCCCCCAGAGTCCGATCCGCCCCCGATCGTCCCGCCCAGGCCCGTCGCCTTCGGCGTCTGCAGCAGGATGCCAAGGATCGCCAGGATCCCGATCGCGTCCTGGGCCACGACCAGTGCCGTCTTCACGCAACTGCACCTCCTCGATCGCGCATCGCGCCCAGTATAGGTGCAGGTCCGTTCAGCCCCATCGCGAGCGGCGCAACGCTATGCACACTTGTTTGTGATAGTGTCGCCGCGAAATGCCTCGGCTGTGGCGCTACCTCACCACCAGGCTCGTGATCGCCGGCGGACTGCTCGGCACCGGGTGCGCGCCGGTCGCGGTCCTCGAGTCGCTGCCGCCTGCGGCGCCCCTGCTCGGACCGGCGGCTCCGCAGCAGGTGGGCCCGGACGCGGTCACCCTGCTGCGGAGCGGGACTGCGACCTTCGTGCAGCTGCAGCAGCTCATCGACGACGCGCGGATGAGCGTGCACGTGGAGGTGTACGAGTTCAACCATCCGCTGCTCGTCGACGCGGTGCTGCAGGCACACGCGCGCGGCGTCGACGTCACCGTGATCGATGACCCGTCCGAGGTGAGCAGCGCCGCCACGGCGCAGCGTCTGCGCGGCGCCGGGGTCACGGTCATCGACTACCCCGTGCGCAAGCTGATGATCGACCACGTCAAGCTGCTGGTGGTCGACGGCAGCGTTGCAGTCGTTGGTGGCATCAACTGGGGAAGCGCGTCACCCGCCAACCACGACTATGACGCCATGATCCGCGGGCCCTCGGTGCACAACCTCGATCGCGTCTTCGATCGCGATCTCGTCACGTGCGGTGTGCCGGCCGCAATCCCCGCTCCGCTGCTCGACGCCGGCATCACCGTCGCCAGCACGCTGCCCGGCGCCGAAATCCGGCCGCTGGCGCTGCAGCTGATCGACGGTGCCATGCACTCGCTGCGGCTCGAGCTCTTCGTCCTCACCGACACGGCCATCGTCCACGCGCTCGAGGCCGCGCGTCAGCGCGGAGTCGACGTGCGACTCCTGCTGGACCCGTCGCAACACTCCAGCGATCCCTCGTATCAATCACTGGTGTCGTCGGGCGTCCCCGTGCGCTGGTACCGGACGCGTGGCGAGCTGCTGCACGCCAAAGCGATCGTCGCCGACGCGAACGGTGTGCTCTTCGGCAGCGCCAACTGGTCGGGCGGCGGCTTCGACCGCAACCACGAGCTCGACATCGAGATGGCCGGAGAGCCTGTGATCGCGAGTCAGATGCAGGCACAGATGGCGCTCGACTGGGCCGCGAGCGCCTGACCACCGGCTTGACATCCGACGGGTTGCGATATATCGTGATGGCACGGTAAACACCCGCCGCTACGAGCAGTGAGCGGCACACGCGCAGGAGAAATGCAGAGATGCACCACCGAGATACCCCCTATGGCTGGGGCGAGGTCCGCCATCAGGCGGAGAAGCTCCACCGCATGGCCCGCGCCGCCAGGCGCCACGGCCGCAACTGGCCACCCTTCCCCGCCGGCCCCGGCGACTTTCGCGGGTTCCGCGGCTGGGGCGGCGGTGACGTTCCGGGCGGGCCGCCCTGGACCTGGGGCGGACGGCGCGCCGGGCGTGGCGACATCCGCGCGGCGATCCTCGTGCTCCTCGCCGAGAAGCCCTCGCATGGGTACCAGATCATTCAGGAGCTCGAGGCCCGCAGCAACGGCGCGTGGCGCGTGAGCCCCGGGTCGGTCTACCCCACGCTGCAGCAGCTCGAAGACGAGGGGCTCGTGAAGCTCGTCGCCGGTGAGACCGAGCGGCGCGTGTACGAGCTCACCGACACCGGCAGGGCCGAGGCCGAGACGCTCAAGGGCGAACGGGCCCCATGGGACGACGTCGCCGGCGCAGTGCCGAACGACTTTGCCGAGCTCAAGGACCTCGTCATCGGACTCGGCTCGGCCACCTGGCAGGTGGTCCGCGCCGGGCAGCCGGCGCAGCTCGCCGCGGCAAAGGACATCCTGCGCGACGCGCGCAAGCGGATGTACATGCTCCTTGCGGGTGAGGCGCCCGCGGCCTCGGAGAAGAGCGAGGCCTGACGCCGGATCAGACCGGCCGCGTCCGCATCACCCGCCGCCGCGGCCCTGGATGAGGGAGCGGCCGGTCATCTCCTCCGGAGCCGGCAGGCCCATGGCGTCCAGCACGGTGGGCGCCACGTCGCGGAGACCGCCGCCGTCGCGCAACCGGGTCGCCGCGGTGCCGCAGAGAATCACCGGAACCGGATTGGTGGTGTGCGCGGTGAGGGGCGCGCCACTGCGCCTGTCGACCTTATGCTCCGCGTTGCCGTGGTCCGCCGTGATGAGCACCGCCCCCCGGCGGTTGAGCGCGGAGGCGACGATGCGCCCCACGGCGTGGTCGACGACCTCGACGGCGCGGATCGTCGCGCCGAGGTCGCCCGTGTGACCGACCATGTCGGCGTTCGCGTAGTTGACGACGATCAGGGCGTCGTCGCCGCGCTCCACGTGGCTCACCACGGCATCGGTGATGGGCTCGGCGCTCATCTCCGGCACCGTGTCGTACGTGGGGACGCGCGGTGAGGGCACGAGCAGCCGCTCCTCGCCGTCGAGCGCGCGCTCACGGCCGCCGTTGATGAAGTACGTCACGTGCGCGTACTTCTCGGTCTCGGCCACGTGGAACTGGTGCAGGCCGCGCGCGGCGATGACCTCGGCGAGCGTGCCGCGGACGTCCTCCGTGGGGAAGGCGATGCGCGCGGGGAGGCTCCGCTCGTACTCCGTCATGCTGACGAACGCGACCTTCTCGAGCACGCGCGAGCGCTCGAATGCCTCGAAGTCGCGGTCGACGATGGCGTGCGAGAGCTGCCGGGCGCGGTCGGGGCGGAAGTTGAAAAAGACAATGCTGTCGCCATCTTCGATGTGCACACGCTCCGCGCCGGGCTCGGCGATGCTCGCCGGTGGCACGAACTCGTCGCCGACCCCCGCCGCGTACTGCGCCTCCATGTATGCCACCGGATCGGCGGCCTCCGGTCCCTCGGCGGCGACGATGACGTTGTACGCGCGCTGGGTGCGGTCCCAGCGCCGGTCGCGGTCCATGGCGTAGTAGCGGCCCGACACCGAGACGACGCGGCCGGCGCCCACGTTGTTCAGCTCCTCGATAAAGGCCGACATGTAGCCGGCGCCGCTCATCGGCGGCTCGTCGCGGCCGTCCGTGAACGCGTGCACGTACACGCGCTCGAGGCCGCGGCGGCGCGCGAGCTCCGCCAGCGCGACCGCGTGATCCATATGGCTGTGCACGCCGCCCGGCGAGATCAGGCCGAGCAGCTGCAGCGCGCCGCCGTTGTCGCGCGCCCGGTCGATGGCGGCGTCGAGCACCGGGTTCTGGAAGAACGAGCCGTCGGCGATCGCGCGGTTGATGCGCGACAGCGGCTGATAGATGACGCGCCCGGCTCCGATCGTGAGGTGGCCCACCTCGGAGTTGCCCTGCTGTCCACGCGGAAGGCCGACGGCCTCGCCGCTGGCGGCGACGAGCGTCGTCGGCCAGCGCTGCATGAGCGCCTCCATGTGCGGCGTATCCGCACCGAGGATCGCGTTGCCGACGGGGTCCGCGCTGAACCCCCAGCCGTCGAGCACGACGAGCACGAACGGCTGCACGCCCTCCTCAGGCGCGCCGCCCGGCATGTGGGACGTCAGCCGACGCGCGCCCCGGGGGCGGCGGCGGTGACGATGGCGGTGAACTGTTCCGCGCGAAGGCTGGCGCCGCCGACCAGCGCACCGTCGATCGCGGTCTCGGCAAACAGCGACGCCGCGTTGTCCGGGGTCACGCTGCCACCGTAGAGCACGCGCGGCGCCGCGCCGGTGCGTTCGGTGAGCCACGCCTTGATGTGCGCGCAGACCTCGTGCGCCTGCTCGGGCGTGGCGGTGCGTCCCGTGCCGATCGCCCAGCACGGCTCGTACGCGATGACGTACTGACCGGGGGTCGGAGGTTGCGGCAGGAACTCGAGCGCGCTGTGCAGCTGCCGGTCGATGACCGTCACCCACTCGCCTGCGAACCGCTCCTCCTCCAGCTCACCCACGGCGAGGATCCCGTGCAGGCCGGCGGCGAGCGCGGCCGCCAGCTTGCGGCCCACCTCCCGATCAGTCTCGCCGAGGATGTGGCGCCGCTCCGAGTGACCGACGAGCGCATGCTCGCACCAGCCCGCGAGCATCAGCGGCGATACCTCGCCGGTGAACGCGCCCTTGGTCTCCCAGAACACGTCCTGCGCTCCCAGCTGCACGTGGCTGTGTCCGATCTCGTCGTACACCGGGCGCAGATGGGTGAACGGCGGCAGCACCGCGACCTCGACTCCCTTGAGGCCCTCGGTGCCGAGGCGCACGGCCTCGGCGAGCTTCACCCCCTCCTCCACCGTCGTGTTCATCTTCCAGTTGCCGGCGACCAGCGGTGTGGTGACCGTCACGTGCGCGCGGCCTCGGTGCCGTCGCGCACGGCGTCGCGGTCGCTGAGCGCGGCCACGCCGGGCAGCACCTTGCCCTCGAGGAACTCGATGGTGGCGCCGCCGCCCGTGCTGATGTGGTCGATCTTGTCTGCAACACCCGCGTCCTCGACGGCTGCGGCGAGGTCGCCGCCGCCGATCACGGTGAACGCCGGCGATTCCGCCACGGCGCGTGCCACCGCGCGCGTCCCCTGCGCGAACTCGTCGATCTCGTAGATGCCGAGCGGGCCGTTCCAGACGACCGTCCCGGCTCGCGCGGCATCGGCGGCGATCTGCTCGCACGTCTGCGGGCCGACGTCGACCACCATCTGATCGTCCGGGATCGCGTCCGCCGCCACGACGCTCGTGGGCGATCCGGCCTCGGGAGAGGGCGCGACCACCACGTCGACGGGGAGCCGGAGCACGCCGTTCTTCGCGGGCGCGGAGTCCAGGAGCGCGCGCGCCGTCTCGATGTGCTCCTCCTCGACCAGCGACCTGCCGGTCGTCAGTCCCTGCGCACGATAGAAGGTGCAGGCCATGGCGCCGCCGACCCAGAGCGCGTCGACGCGTTCCAGCAGGTTGGACAGCACCGCGACCTTCGTCGAGACCTTTGCGCCACCGATGACCGAAACGAGCGGCGCCGCCGGCTTGGTCAGGACCGAGCTCAGCACGTCGAGCTCGCGAGCCATGAGCCGCCCCGACGCCGCGGGCAGGAGGTGCGCCACGCCCTCGGTGCTCGCGTGCGCGCGGTGCGCAGCTCCGAACGCGTCGTTGACATAGAGGTCCGCGAGCGACGCGAGCGCCTGCGCGAACGCGGGGTCGTTGGCCTCCTCGCCCGGCTCGAAGCGCACGTTCTCCAGCATGCCGACATCCCCGTCGCGCAGCCCCGTCACCATCGCCCGTGCGCTCTCACCGACCACGTCGCCGGCGACCGGGACCGTGGTCTCGAGCAGCCGGCCGAGGTGCGCCGCCAGCGACGCCGTCGAGAGCTCCGGATTCGGCTTGCCCTTGGGGCGCCCGAAGTGGGTGACGACGATCACGCGCGCTCCGCGATCGCGCAGCGCCTCGATCGTGGGCAGCGACGCGCGGATGCGGCGGTCGTCGACGATGCGACCGTCACGCATCGGGACGTTGAAGTCGACGCGCAGGAGAACGCGCCGGCCGCTGACGTCGAGGTCGTCGAGCGTTGCCTTGGTCATGGAGGCCGCGCTGCCCTAGAGACGGGCGGCGATGTGCTCGACCAGGTCGACGCAGCGGCAGGAGTATCCCCACTCGTTGTCGTACCAGGCCAGCACCTTGGCCGTGCGATCGCCGAGCATCATCGTGCTCGGCGCGTCGAGCGTCGACGAGTGGCTGTCCTTGAGGAAGTCCATCGACACGAGCGGCTCGTCGCTCACGGCCAGGATGCCGCGCAGCGCGCCGTCGGATGCCTCGCGCATCTCGGCGTTGATGTCCTCCACCGTTGTGCTCTTGCTCAGCGTCACGGTGAGATCGACGAGGCTGACGTCCGGCACCGGCACGCGCAGCGCGTAGCCGTGGAACTTGCCCTTGAGCTCGGGCAACACCAGCGACACGGCCTTGGCGGCGCCGGTGGTGGTCGGGATGATCGACAGCCCGGCGGCGCGTGCGCGGCGCAGGTCCTTGTGCGGCGCGTCGAGGATCACCTGGTCGTTGGTGTACGCGTGCACCGTCGTCATGAAGCCGGTCTCGATGCCGTACGCGTCGGAGAGCACCTTCGCCACGGGCGCCAGACAGTTGGTGGTGCAGGACGCGTTGGAGATGATGTTGTGCTCGGCCGGGTTGTACGCGGCGTCGTTCACGCCCATGCACACGGTGATGTCCTCGCCGGTGGCGGGGGCCGAGATGACGACCTTGCTGGCGCCGGCGTCGAGGTGCAGTCGGGCCTTCTCGGCGCTGGTGAACAGGCCGGTGGACTCGATCACGATGTCAACGCCGGCGTCGCCCCACGGGATGCGCTGCGGATCGCGCTCGGCGAACACCTTGAGCGGCTTGCCGTCGATGGTGATCGTGTCGCCGTTGGCGGCGACGGTGCCCGGGTAGCGGCCGAGGACGCTGTCGTGCAGAAAGAGGTGGGCCAGCGTGCCCGCGGTCGTGATGTCGTTGACCGCGACGATCTCGAGCTCCGAATCCCGCTCGCGCGCCGCCCGCATGATATTGCGGCCGATACGACCAAAACCGTTGATCCCAACCTTGACTGCCATTCAGCTTCTCCCTGGACTTGCAAGGGCGCCACACTACCACTGGGCCCGTTTTGGGGCGCGGCTGCCCGGCGGCCCAAATTCCTGGCCGGCTCAGGCGGAGCGAGGGTCCGGTTTGTCGACGTCACGGTGGCGAACCGTCACGTCGAGGCCCTCGGCGTGCAGGCGGCCCGCGAGCGCGACCGCGAGCGCGACCGAGCGGTGCCGCCCGCCGGTGCAGCCGATCGCGACGTGCATGAATCTGCGGCCGCGGTGCGCGTACTGCAGTGCCACCCACCCGAGCAGCGAGACCGCCCGATCGAGGAGGTCCTGCGACGCCGGGTCCGCCAGCACGTAGTCGCGCACTCGCGCGTCCAGCCCGGTGAGCGGACGGAGATCGTCCACCCAGAATGGGTTGCGCACGAGGCGGGCGTCGAGCACCCAGTCGGCGTCGGTGCTCGCTCCGAACTTGTGGCCGAAGGACGAGATGGTGCATCGCAGCGACGCCGCCGTCGCGCCCTCGCCGAACACGACCTCACGAACCTGGTGCTGCAGGTCGTGCGGCGTGAGCTCCGACGTGTCGAGGATGAGGTCCGCCGCAGCCCGCAGCGGCTCCAGGAGCTCCCGCTCCGCGCGCACCGCCGCCGCCAGCGACCCCGCGCTCGCCAGCGGATGGGGCCGGACGCTCTCGCCGGCGCGTCGAAGCAGAACGTCGTCGCGGGCATCGAGGAAGAGCACGCCGGCGTCCGCCGCCCCGTCGAACCGGCGAAGCCGCTCGCCCTGCCGGGCGTCCAGCACGACCGCGGCGTGACCGTCGCGCGGCGTCTGCACGAAATCGTTCAGAAGATTCGCCGGCAGGTTGTCGACGCATTCCACGCCGGCGCTCTCCAGCGCGGCCAGCGCCAGGGTCTTCCCGGCGCCGGACGGCCCGGTGACGATCCAGACGCTCACACGAGCTCCTTGATGCGCAACGCCACGGGCCGGGGCACCACGCGGATGAGCTCGTCGATCGGCGCGTCGCGGATGGCGTCGATGCTGCCGAACTCGCGCAGCAGCGCGCGGCGCCGCGCCGGCCCGAGGCCGGGAACCACGTCGAGGCGGGAGCGCAGCGCGGAGCGGCCGCGCCGGGCTCGATGGTGCGTGATGGCGAAGCGGTGCGCCTCGTCGCGCACGCGCTGCACCAGGAACAGCGTCGGGCTGTCGCGGTCGAGCACGATCGGGTCCGGATCCCTGGGACGGAACAGCTCCTCGTTGCGCTTGGCCAGCCCGAACACCGGGATCGACTCCAGCCCGTACGCCTCCATAGCCTTGACCGCCGCGGCGAGCTGGCCCTTGCCTCCGTCGATGAGGACCAGGTCGGGCACGACTCCGAAGCTGAGGTCGGCGTCCTCGCGCTGCTCGCGGCGGCGCAGCGAGGGCTCGCGCGACTCGCCGTTCGCGCCGGCCGGGTCGGCGATGGGGAAATCGGCCGGCCCGCCGCCGGCGCGCGGGAGGCGGCCGAACCGCCGCCGCAGCGTCTCCTCGATCGACGCGAAGTCGTTGGCGCCCTCGACGGTCTTGATGCCGAAGTGGCGGTACTTGGCGGGTGCGGGGCGGCCGTCCTCGAACACGACCATGGAGCCGACCGAGTTGGTGCCCATCGTGTTGCTGATGTCGTAGCACTCGATGCGCTGCGGTGGCGCGGTGAGCCCGAGGCGGGACGCCAGGTCCTCGAGGAGCGCCTCGGTCTTGGCCTCGTCGTAGTCGTCGACGATGCGCTGCTGCCGCAGCGCGACCAGCGCCGTCTCGGCGGCGCGCTCGACGAGCTGCCGCGCATCGCCGCGCTGCGGCACGTGCAGCTCCACAGCCCCGCCGCGCTGCTCGCTCAGCACCTCGCCGAGCAGCTCGGCGTCCTCGACGGGATTCGACAGCAGCAGCCGTCGCGGAACCGCGGTGACATTCGCATAGAACTGGGGAAGAAACCCGCTGAGGCACTCGGACGCGTCGAGGCCGGCGACACCCTCGAGCTCGTGGGTCTCCATGGCCACGACGCGACCCTCGCGGACCGACAGCACCGCGGCCATGGCGCGGCCCGCCTCGACGGCGACCGCCACGCAGTCCTCGTCCCACCGTCCACCGCGAAGAACGGTCTGCCGCTCACTGATACGTTCGATGGCGCGCAGGCGGTCGCGGAATCGCGCCGCCAGCTCGTAGTCGCGCTCGTCGGCGGCGTGGTCCATCTGCTGCTGCAGCTCGGCCCGCAGCGAGTCCGAGCGCCCCTCCATGAACTGCTGCACCTCGTCCAGCAGCTGCGCGTACGCCTCACGGGTGATGCGGCCCTCGCACGGGCCGGCGCAGCGCTTGATGTGGTAGTCGAGACACACGCGGCCGCGGCGGAAGATCTCGTCGCTGCAGGTGCGGAAGGGAAAGATCGTGCGCAGCGAGCGGACGGTCGTGCGCAGCGACTGCGCGCTCGTGTACGGGCCGAAGTAGCGGGCGCCGTCGCGGATGACCTTGCGCGTGTAGTACGGGCGCGGGAACTCGGTCGCCCGTCGCGCGCTCTCGCCGCGCGGCGTGCGGATCTCCTCGCGCGCGGTGCCCGGTGCCACCGCATCGTGCACGCCCGGTCGCGGGATCTTGAGGTAGAGGTAGTTTTTGTCGTCCTTGAGTCGAACGTTGAAGCGCGGCCGGTACTGCTTGATGAGCGAGTTCTCGAGGATGAGCGCCTCGCGCTCGTTGGCGGCGGCGACGACGTCGAAGTCGAAGACGCGCTCGACCAGGTCGCGCGTGCGCGGCATCAGCGTGGTGAGCCCGGTGAAGTACGAGCGCAGGCGGCTGCGCAGGTTGGCCGCCTTGCCGACGTACATGACACGGGTGTCCATGCCGCGCATGAGGTAGACGCCCGGGCCCTCCGGCGCGGCGCGCAGCCGTGCGCGCAGCAGCTCGGGATCGTCGATCAGCCGCTCAGCTTGGCGCGCCGCCGTGGTCATGCAATCACTGTACCGAGTGCTGCAGCACCAGCCCCGCTGGGAGCGTCAGCGCATCAGCCGCCGGCGAGGTTGACCGGATTCGGTGGCGGGGTGACGCTGACGGAGCTGCCCCAGCTGTCGAAGTTGACGGTGCCGCCGCTGGTGGCCGGCTGGCTGCTCGACGAGCTGCCGGTCGTCCCGTTCAAGCAGTCGTCGAAGCTGGGCACAGCGGCGGTCGATTTCACCCTGACGAGGTACGTTGGGCCACTCGACGCGAAGCTCAGCGAGAGCGCTCCGGCCTGGACCACCACGACCGGCTGACCGTTGACCGTCCCGGTCGACTTCTCGAGCGTGAGGCCGTTGAGGCCGGTGACGAGGCAGCCGGCAAGCTGCTTGGTGTTGGTGATTGCGACGAAGCTCTGCGCGAGATCGGCGGCGCTCGACGCCGGCAGCTTCAGCCAGCTGTCGCCCACCAGCGATGCGATCTGCGGGCTCGCCGCCTGCTCGAGATAGGCCTTGCCCTTCAGGTAGCCCGCGCCCTTGGCGATGATCACTCCCGCGGTCACACCCGACTCGGTCAGCGTCCCCGAGACCGCGTCCGGCCCGCCGATGTGCAGATCGAAGCTCGAGGTGCTGGTCGCGCCGGTGCCGTAGACGTGGTATGTGCTCACCGCCTTGGTCGCGGTGGACGCGTCCTGCAGGACCTGGGTCGGCAACTTGGCCGATTCATCGGCGCCGCATGCGGCGATCAGAAGTGGAAGAAGTACGGCACACACAGCGGTGCTGCATGCACGCACGCTGCTGCGGAGCACGATCCGCGATTCTACGCGGGGAGTATGGATTGCTCGGCTGCGTCGAGCTCCGCGAGGAACTGCGCCTCGTCGAGCACGCGGACGCCGAGACGCTGCGCCTTCTCCAGCTTGCTCCCCGGCGATGCGCCGGCGACGACTGTGTGCGTCTTCTTCGACACGCTCGATCCGGGGTTGCCGCCGAGCGCGCGAACGCGCTCCTCGGCGTCCGGGCGCGACATCGCGTCGAGCGTGCCCGTGAGCACCCACGTCTGCCCCGTCCACGGCCCCGCGCCATGCGTGGTGCGCTCCGGCTCCACGCCCGCGGCCCGCAGATCGTCGACGACCGTGCGGCCCTCGCTGGAGTGCAGCCAGTGGTCGACGTGATCGGCGACCACGTCGCCGATGCCCTCGACCTGGCGCAGATCCTCCGATGACGCACGGAGCAGCGCGTCGATGTCGCCGAAGTGCGCTGCCAGTGCGTCGGCGGTGTGCTCGCCGACATGACGAATGCCGAGCGCGTTGATGAAGCGCGGCAGTGGCGCGTGCTTGCGCGACTCGATCGACGCCAGCAGCTTCTCCGCCGAGCGGTCGGCGAAGCCCTCGAGCGTCAGCAGCTGTTCCCTGGTGACGCGGAACAGGTCCGCCGGCTCCTCGACGTAGCCCTCGTTGACGAGCTGATCGATGATCGCTGGCCCCAGCCCTTCGATGTTCAGCGCCGCTCGCGACGCGAAGTGGAGCAGCTTCTCGCGCCGCTGCACGGGACACAACGGGTTGAGGCAGCGCCGCACCGCCTCACCCTCCTCGCGCACCAGCTCGAAGTCACACGCCGGACAGCGCTCGGGCATCTGCCATGGCTTCGAGCCGGCGGCACGCTTCTCCAGAACCACGCGCACGATCTCGGGAATGACATCGCCCGCCTTGTGCAGGATCACGGTGTCGCCTACGCGCACGTCCTTGCGCGCAACCTCGTCCTCGTTGTGCAGCGTGGCGCGCTTCACGGTCGATCCCGCCAGGAAGACCGGCTCGAGAAACGCCACTGGCGTCACCGCCCCGGTGCGGCCCACGTACACGGCGATATCCTGGACGCGCGTCTCGCGCTCTTCCGGCGGGAACTTGTACGCGATGGCCCAGCGCGGCGATCTCGAGATGGCGCCCAGCTCCTCCTGCGCGGCCCGCGAGGAGACCTTGATCACGACGCCGTCGGTCTCGTACTCGAGGTCGTGGCGTCGCGTCGACCAGTCGTCGAGGAACGCGATGATGTCGTCGGCCGAGCGCGCAATGCGACGGTGCGGGTTGACGCGGAAGCCGAGTGCCTCGAGTGTCTGCAGCACCTCGGCCTGGTTCGACGCCGTACCCGGCGGATCCATCTGGTACATGAA
>JAFALX010000110.1 GCA_019234035.1 Candidatus Dormiibacterota bacterium
GGGCAGCATCCAACGCTGCGGTGGTTCGTGGAGCAGCTGCGTGCCTTCGACGGACGCACCGGCGCGTTCGCTGCGGATTTTGCGTATTGGTCAACGGACTCTGGGCCCACGTGGGAGGGCATGCCCGTTCCCCAGGTCTGCTACGACATCGACTACCTGACCGACAAATGGTCGCGCCTGGTGGAGATCGTCTCCGTCACCGAGGATGCCTACGGCTATCAAACCGGGGTGCTCATCCGGCGCCGCTGACAACGCATCGCGGCGATCAGCTGCGAGCGATGAGCTCCACCAGCATGCGGTTGCGCAGCATCAGGAAGGAGATGTGGCGGCCTGCGAATGCCACCGCAGGGCGCGGCCGGACGACGAGCTTGGCGGTCGCGCGCCGGAGTGCGTCCATCGCCGGCCCGAGCTCGTCGACCTCGAAGGCGACGTGGTACATCGCGCTGCCACGGCGCAGCCAGGGCTCGACAACATGCTGGCCGGGGCAGTCGACGACGAGCTCGATGCGCGGCCCCGGTCCGGCGAGAAAGACGCCGCGAATGCCGTTGCCGGGATCGTCGAACTCGGCGCCCTCGCGCGCATACCCGAGCGCCGCGTAGGCGGCGACCTCACGGTCGAGGCTGCGGCAGGCGACGCCGACGTGGTGGAAGGTGCCGATCCCGTTCACGAGAGATGCCGGGCGATCCGCTGGGCGAGCGGCTCGAGGCGGCGGAGCAGCGCGGGCGCCTGCACAGCGGTCACCACGTGCTCGACGTACTCCTCGTCGGCGCCGTCGACGAGCATGTGTCCCTCGGACGTCCGCTCCATCCCGAGCCCGTCGTGGAATGAGAGAGCGCCCGAGTTGCGCGCGAGCGTGCGCGCGTACAGTGTCTGCAACGCCAGCTCCTCGAACGCCAGACGAAGGATGAGCAGCACGCTCTCGACCGCCGCCAGCGAGCCGTGGGTGATCACCCACCGTCCCCATTCGGCGGTGCCGCGGGCGTGGTCGATCCGGTAGATGCCCGCGGTGCCGGCCGGCGCCCCGCTCGTGGTGCGGAACACGATCAGCGGCAGATCGTCGTCGCGCGCGAGCGCCTCTGCCTCCCAGTGCTCCTGCGTCGCAACGTCGGCGGGAATGCGATGCAGATACCGCGTCACGTCGGGATCGGAGCGCAGCTGAACGGTGAAGGCGGCGTCCCCGTCCTGCGGTGAACGAAGGCCGAAGGCAGCCCCGCACAGCGGCTCAGCGAGCCGCACGCACGCCTTCAAGGTAGGTGGCGAGGTCGTCGACGGTGCGCAGGTTCGGAATGTCCGACTCCGGGATGGTGACGCCGTACTCGTCCTCTACCGCAAGCACCACCTCGATCTGCTGCAGCGAGTCCCACTCCTCGGCGACGCGCTGCTCGCCGAGCACGAGGAGGACAAGGCGTGCGATTCGCTCACGCAGTTTGTCGTCGCGCACCGTCGTCCTCCCAGTGCAGCTCCAACGACGCAGCACTCCCGTCGCCCCGGCGCCGACGGTATTCGTATGATCCGTCGTCCCTCGCGTCCGCGACAGCCGTCAGCCACGTGCGCGCGGGCTCGTTCCGCGGGCCCGCGGTGAACGGGATCACGAGGCGCGCACAGTCAAGCGCGATGACGATTCGGGACAGCGCCGCATCGAGCAGGACACCCTCGATGGATCGCCCCAGCGCCCGGCAGCTCACGGCGATCTCATCGACCACGGCCAGGTCGCCGTCGCGGCGTGCGAAGAGCACGCCGATCATGCCGCTGTCGGAGAAGCGGTCGCGCAGCCGGATGGAAACCGCGCAGCGGCCGGCCCCGGCGATGTAGCCCTCGACGTCCGTCTCGTTGAATCGCCTGAGCGTCGTGTTGAACTGGTTTGTCTTCCGCGACAGCTCGCTGGCGCGTGCCCGGTCGCCTGCGGCGTTCAGGCTCAGGTGCGCCACCATTTGCAACGATCGCAGGTAGTCCGGCGCATCTGCGGCCTCGGGCAACTCGGCTCTACGCCGCTCGGCCGCGACGAGATCCGCGGCACGTTTCGATCCGAGCACGTCGTGGCGCACCGCAACGAGTCCCGGGTGCAGAGCAAGGGCTCGAGTGGTGAGCTCGGGCTCGCGAGCAACCACGAACCACGGGTCGCGAAGCGCGCCAGCCATCGCCGCGACCTCGCCGGGGTTGTCGTCGATGACGAGGAGGCTGTCCACATCGATATGCAACCGTTGGGCCGCGGCCTGCACACCCTCGGCCTTGCTCCGCCACGAGGCCTCGATCACTGCGAACGCGCGGCCAAGCTCCGAGAGCTCGGCGCGCTGCGCGAAGAGACGCGCGACATCGACCGGATCGTTCTTGGTCACCAGCGCGAGCAGCACGCCCTCGCGGTGCAGCTGCAGCAGCCGCTCTCGGATCTGCGCGTACCCGCCCTCCGTGACGACGTCGCGCGCACCGTCCTCGCCGAGCACACCGCCGATGAGGGTGTTGTCCAGATCGGTGACCACCGCTTTGAGCCGCGGCCGCACCATCGCGGGGATCCACCCGAGTCCCAGGTGCTGCGCGGCGCGCATCGCCGCCTCACCCGCGACCTGTGTCCCCATCGCCGCCGGCCGCGTCTCGATGCTGTCGACGCCGAGCGATCGAATGACGGACGCGTAGGGAAACAGGTGCACGTCGGGCAGTCGCGTCGCAGCTTCCTGCAGCACGGCGTTGAGGCTGCCTGCGCCGGGGATCTCGGGCGGCGACTCAACCAGGAGCATCGGCCCCTCGAGCATGCCGCGAAGCTCGCCCAGCCGCGTCCCCAGCGCCAGAGCCGCGTCGTGCCGCTCGACGCTGGTGTAGCGAGATGCGTCAAGCCACACGACGTGCACGTCGGCAACTCTGGCCGGCGGGTTGCTGAGCGAGTCGTCGTAGGCGCTCAACGAGACGTCGGCTGCCAGTCCCGCGTAGGCGAGAAACGGGCGGAGGATGGCAACCGTCGGTTCCACCGCATGATTGCGCAGAAACGAGAGGCGCAGGTTCTGCAGCTGCCACCGTGGTTCCAGCTCGAGAAGTGCGACGCGCCGCGGCCGGTCTGAGAAGACCGTGGGCTGCCACTCGGCCCGCGCCAGCGCGACATCGGCCGCGTTCGTTTCCGCCAGCACGGTCTCCCATTTTGCAGCAGTCCCCTCGCTTAACGAACTCATCATCGGACGTTTCGACAAAAACAATCTCCGCGGCAGCCAGATCGCCTCGACTACAATCGCGGCCGACAGTAGCGGCACGTGACGCGCGCGTGCGCGACCGGCCATGAGGAGTCCTGCTGCATGAGTGTGAGCATCCAGCCCGCGCCGTCGACAGCGGAGACCATCGCGCGGCTCGCGCGGCCGAGATCTGGCGAGGCGCCGATGCGCACCAGCGTGCGGCTGATCGCCCGGCTCGCGTACACCTCGTTCAAGCTGCGCTACTCGTCGTCGGCGCTCGGGTACGTCTGGTCGCTCGTGCGTCCGCTGGCGCTGTTCGGGATGCTGTACCTCTTTTTCGTGTTGGTGCTGCTCCGCGGTCTCACCTCTTCTCGAGTGAACTTCCCGGTCCAGCTGCTCGTCGGGATCGTGATCTGGACGTTCTTTGTCGAGGCCACGTCCACGGCGACGGTCTCGGTCGCCGCCAACGCCGACATGCTGCACCGCGCACGGTTCCCGCGATGGGTCCTCGTCGTCGCCGCGGTCGCCAGCGCCGCCATCACGCTGGCGGTCAACCTCACGCTCGTGGCCGTGCTCGGCCTCGTCTTCCACTGGTTCACCATCGGGGTGCAGACGCTCTGGGTGCCCGTTCTGTTGCTCGAGCTCGTGGCCCTGGCGCTCGGCCTGGGCCTGCTGCTGGCGGCGTTCTTCGTGTACTACCGCGACCTCGGCTACATCTGGGAGATCGCGCTGCAGTTCCTGTTCTACGCAAGCGCGATCCTCTTTCCGTTCTCGCTGGTGCCGGCCCACTGGCAGTGGCTCGTCACCCTCAATCCCGTGGCGCAGGTCACCGAGGACCTCCGGCGTGCGCTCGTGACCGATCAGATCCCGTGGAGCGCAACCTTGCTCGGCGCCAAGTTCGCGCTGCCGCTTGTCGCTGTGGCGCTCTCGGTCGTCGCCGGCTGGTTGATGTTCCGCAGACTGTCGGCTCGATTCGGGGAACGCCTGTGATCGGCGACGGCATCGAGGTGCGGCATGTCAGCAAGAGCTTCCGCGTGCCCCTCGATCACGCCACCACGCTGCAGTACCGCCTGAGCCATCCACGGAGCTCGGCACGGTATCGCCAGCTGCACGCGCTGGATGACGTCACGTTCCATGTGGCGCGCGGCGAGTTCATCGGCATCACAGGGCCCAACGGGTGCGGCAAGAGCACACTGCTCAAGATCATGGCCGGCATC
>JAFALX010000091.1 GCA_019234035.1 Candidatus Dormiibacterota bacterium
GTCACCGCCGGGTCCGCCGAGGTGCTGAGAAACGCAGGCTGCGTCAGCGGCTGGCCGGACTGCAGGGCGCGCTCGTACTGGGCGACGACGCCGGCCGGCAGATTCGTTCCGCGGAACACCATGCCGGTATGGTCCGGCAATTGGGCGAGTCCGTGGCTGATGTTGTCCACATACGGCTGAAGCGGTGCGATGGCCGTGGGGTCGGCGCTGCGCAGGGCGGCGTTGATCTTCGTGTAGTCAGCCGGTGAGGTGTCGAAGCTGGTGTAGCCGCGGATGGCAACGAGGTTGTCGTCGGGGATCGCTGCCAGCGATGGGTTCTCTGCCTTGATGTTCTGGACGTCGGCGAGAAACTGCTGGTAGCGGGGCTCGCCCATGAGCCGGGCGAGGGCCGGTGCAGTGGCGCTGCCGCTGCGCAGGCCGTGCACCGCGGTGCCGGCGAGCGCGTTGATGCCTGCGGAGGTGGCCACCTCCTGCCAATCGACGTGACCGGTGGTGAGCAGCTGTCCGGCGGCGTCCCCGACCGCAGAGAACGTTCCCGCGGCGGCGAGACGGCCGGCCGGCCTTCGCATCAGGCCGCCGAGCTGCTCCCCGCCGAACTGTTCGGCGACCGGCCCACCGTGCCGGCGGCGGCGAAGGACGCGGCTCCGCCGGCCGCGCTCAGTGCCGCTTCCCTGGGGTCGAGCAGCGCAACGGCATGGTCTCCGGTGAGGTCGAACCGTGTGTCCATGCGGTCCCAGACATCCGCGCCCAGCTGCGCGATGACGTCGCTCCCCAGGCCCACGAAAGCACCCTGCAGTGCGAGCGTCCCGACATCCGTGAGTGCGAACGATGTCCCCACGGCCATGGCCGTCCCTTCGCCGATCTCGGCCGCCTCCGTCGCCGGATCGGCGCCGAGCTGCGCAACGTTGACGACGGTCAGCGCCGCCATGATCCCCAGCTCGATCCAGTGCTCATGCTGGGCGTGCTCGAGCTGGTCCGCGTAGTCGTACAGCTGCGTGGAGAAGGTGCGGAGCTGCTCCGAGGCATCGTGCAGCACACGCGCCGGCGCCGGCCCGCCACCACCACCGGACCATGTGGCCGCGAACTGTGTGGCGCCATCGCCCCGCCACGATGTCGTGAGCTCGTTCACCGCCTCGTCGAGCGCGCGGCGATCCGCGTCGAAGCGCCCGCGCAACGACTCGACCTGCGCAGCGACCTGGCGGATCCGCCCGGGGTCGCCCGGGGGCCCGCTGAAGAATCCGCCGATGTCCGACAGCACGTTGCCGGCGTCATGGACGAGATCACCGTTCCAGGTCTGCCCCATGCCCTACCGCCGTGTCACCCGTGCGTTCGTGTCCGACCCGCGCACCCTGACTGTGCGCACGCCATATCCACCATCGTCGAGCCTCCCGAAGCGCCGTCGCCGCGACTCTGCCGTTCATGATCGATCGGGAGCACGGACACGGGACGGACGATGGGGCCTCGGCGCTTCCGTAACGCGACCTTGGCTCGGTGCTCCACCGGGTGCTGACGCTCGTACCCTTAGCGCATGGCCTTTCGCCGCCTCGGTCGTGCGGTTTCGGAGCCTCCTGAGCGCGGCCACGGGCTCGCGCCGTTTCTCAAGCGCTGGACCATCCCGATCATCGGCGCGTTGACGCCGGTCGGGCTGATCGCCGTGAACATCTCGGTGTTCGTCGTCAAGAACCTGAATGAGTTCCGGTGGGGCATCACGATCCTCGCGTTCGTCAGCGGCCTGCTGCTCAACTCGTGGGCAGCGCTCAACATCTACCGGACGTTTCAGCGCCGCCGCCCCGACCACGCGCTCGTCGCCGACCGCAACCAGGAGCTCGTGCTCGTCGGCGGCATGCTCATCGTCATCATCGCCGCGTTTCTCACGGCCCTGTTCTGCTACATGGGCCTGTCGAGCGAGGCCAATCTGCCCAACGGGGTCACGTTCATCACCGGTATCGGCGCGGTGCTCATCCCGATCCTGCTGCAAGGCATCTTCCGCCGCACCGTCCGCCGCGATCGTCAGCACGACGACCGGGCCACGGTGGGCGGGCTGCCACCGAGTCCGCCGTCGTCGCAGCCGCCGCTCCCGCCCTCGTTCCGCAGTCCCCGTTGAGGGAGGAGGCGGCGAGCGTCAGCCGCCCATCGCCACCGCGGCGGGCTCCGCGGTGCCGGGTCCGCGCTGGGCTGCACGGACCACGTCTCGGCCGCGTATCAGGCTGAACGCCGCCACGGCGCCCGCCAGGGCGATGAAAGCCCCGACGATGAAGATGTCGTTCAAGCCGAGCAGAAAAGCCCGGCGCGCGATGGCGGTCACCGCCGGATTGTTCGCCACCGCCGGTGACTGCGTACCCGTCGAGGCGACGACCTGCGCCAACGCGCCGGCGGGGCGGCCGAGGCTCGTGGTCAACGACGCAGCGATCACCTGCTGGAAGATCGCGCCGAGCAGTGCCACCCCGGTGGCGAGTCCCGCGATGCGAAATGTGTTGTTGATCCCGGACGCCATGCCGCTGCGTTGCGGTGGGACGACCCCCAGCGCGATCCGTGCGATCGCTGGATTGGCGAGCCCGATGCCGATGCCACCGACGATCATGCCCGGAAGGAGGCTCGTCCAGTCGGACGTCGTCGTCAGACCATGCATGAGCGACAGGCCGGCGGCCACCAGGAGCATCGCAGAGCCAAGCACAACGCCTGGCGCCATGCGTTCGGTGAAACGCCGCGATACGAGCGGGACGATGAACGCAAACGACGTGATGGGCAACACCCGCAGGCCGCCCTGCAGAGGCGAATAACCGAGCACCGTTTGCAGGTACAGCGTGATGTACAGGAACATCGCGAACATTCCCGCGCCGATGGCGAATGTCGCGATGTTCACGCCGCTGAAAGCGGGCTTGCGGAACAAGGACAGGTCGAACATCGGCCGCGCCTGGTGGTGCTCGGCGTACGCGAAAACGCCGAGCAGGATCGCCGCGCCGGCAAAGCTGCCGAGAACCTGAGCGCTCGCCCAGCCTTCCTCGTCGCCACGGATCAGCGCAAAGATCAGGAAGAACAGTGCCAGGGAGAACGTGACGAGACCCGACACGTCGAGCCGCTTCGCCTCGGGATCGTGGACGTTCGGGATCCTGGTCAGCGCCAGAAGCAGAGTCACCACACCGATCGGCAGGTTGATGAAGAAGATCCATCGCCAGCCCAGCCACCCGGTCAGGACACCGCCAAGCAGCGGACCTGCCGACACCGCGCCACCGATCGTCGCGCTCCAGAACGCAAGCGCCTTGAAGCGGTCTTCGCCGCGGTACTCCTGGCCGATCAGCGCGAGCGATGTGGCGAACATCGCGGCTCCGCCGACACCCTGTGCGGCGCGCGCAGCGATGAGCATGGTGGACGTGGTGGACAGGCCGCACACCAGCGAGAACACAGTGAAGATGACGATGCCGGCGGCGAAAATTCGCTGCCGGCCGAACCGGTCCGCAAGCGATCCGCTGCTGAGGATCAGCGCGGCCAGTGTCAATGCGTATGCAGAGATGACCCACTCGAGGTCGCTGAACGAACCGGACAGCTCGCGCTGCACGCTGGGCAGCGCCACCTGAACGATCGTGACGTCCACCAGCAGCATGAACGAGGCGCCGCACACGGCCACCAACGTCCACCACGACCTCCGTGCTGCCGGCGCCCCCGCGCTGGCCGGAGCCGTCTCAGCCATCGCCCGCCATGCCCTCCTTTCTCACGTGCTCCGCCGTAGCCTAGCCGCCCCCGGCGCGGTCAGCAACGAGCCAGACACAAAGAAAGGGCCCGCGTTGCCGCGGGCCCTTTTGCTCGAATGTTGCTCAGACTTCCTTGAACTCGGCGTCGACGACGTCGTCGCCGCTCTGCGCGCCACCCTGCTCGGGCGGCGTGCCGTTCCCCGATCCGTCGCCGGGGGTGCTGCTGCCCGCGCCCGACTGAGCGTAGACCGCCTCGCCGATCTTCTGGATCGACGCCTGCAGGTCGTCGTGCGCGCGCTGGATCGCGCTCTGATCGTTCGTGGCAATGGCGTCACGAACTGCCTTGACCTTGCCCTCGATGTCGGTGCGGACATCCGCGGGAACCTTGTCGCCGGCGTCGGCCAGCGCCTTCTCCGCCTGGTAGGCCAGGTGGTCCGCCTTGTTGCGCAGCTCGACGGTCTCGGCGCGCTGCCGGTCCTCGGCGGCGTTCGACTCGGCCTCACGCACCATGCGGTCGACCTCGTCCTTGTTGAGCGTCGTCGAGCCGGTGATGGTGACCTTGTTCTCCTTGCCCGTGCCGCGGTCCTTCGCCGTCACGTTGAGGATGCCGTTCGCATCGATGTCGAACGTCACCTCGATCTGCGGCAGGCCACGCGGTGCCGGCGGGATGCCGTCGAGCGTGAACGTACCGAGGATGCGGTTGTCCCGCGCCATCGGCCGCTCACCCTGCAGCACCACGATCTCCACCGACGGCTGGCTGTCCGATGCCGTCGAGAAGACCTGCGACTTGGACGTCGGGATGGTCGTGTTGCGATCGATGAGCTTGGTGTTCACCTCGCCCTCGGTCATGATCCCGAGCGACAGCGGCGTCACGTCGAGGAGGAGCACGTCCTTGACCTCGCCCTTGAGGACGCCCGCCTGGATTGCGGCGCCGATCGCCACGACCTCATCCGGGTTCACGCCGCGGTGCGGCTCCTTGCCGCTCAGCTCCTGGACCAGCGCCTGAATGACCGGCATGCGCGTGGCGCCACCGACGAGGATCACCTCATCGAGGTCGCCCGTCGACATCCCCGCATCCTTGAGCGCAGCCTGGAACGGTGCTTTCGTGCGGTTGGTGAGGTCTTCGGTCAGCTGCTCGAACTTGCTGCGCGACAGCGTGATCGCGAGGTGCTTCGGACCGGATGCATCCGCCGTGATGAACGGCAGATTGACCTCGGTCTCCTGACGCTGCGACAGCTCGATCTTTGCCTTCTCTGCGGCCTCGGTGAGGCGCTGCAGCGCCTGGCGATCGCTGCGCAGATCGATGCCCTGATCGCGCTTGAACTCGTCGGCGAGCCAGTCGACGATGCGGCGGTCGTAGTCGTCACCACCGAGGTGGGTGTCGCCGTTGGTCGCCTTCACCTCGAACACGCCTTCGCCGATCTCCAGCACGGAGACGTCGAACGTGCCGCCGCCGAGGTCGAAGACCAGGATCGTCTGGTCGGATTCCTTATCGAGGCCGTAGGCCAGCGAGGCCGCGGTCGGCTCGTTGATGATGCGCTTGACGTCGAGCCC
>JAFALX010000109.1 GCA_019234035.1 Candidatus Dormiibacterota bacterium
GCTCCTCCGACGGAGGCGCAACGTTCTCCGCAAACCGCCGGATCACCGACCACACAATCAACCTGGACATGGGCCTGGGCCCGTACCTGGGCAGCTACTCGTGGTACGGCCCCACCCTCGCGGAGTTGGGAAACAACGGCGTCTTCTTCGCCTGGTCTGACCCTCGCAGCGGGAACGTCGACAACAACTCCAACGACATCTACACCGCGACCCTGCACCTCTCCGGGGCGGGCGATCAGAACAACGTGAACGAGCTGACGACGGCCGACAACGTCTCGCTGGCCGTACAGCTCTCCCAGCGGGCGTACCCCGGCGGCGGCGAGAAGATCAGCGGCGCGTTCATCGCCAACCGGGTGGTGCTGGTCAACCAGAACGATGCGGCGAGCGCCGTCATGGGCGCGGTCCTGGCCCGCTCCTACTACGGGCCGGTGCTGCTCACGCCGGCTGGCGCACTCCCCCAGAGTGTCAAGGACGAAATCCGCCGCCTCAATCCCGGCGGAGTGTTCGTGCTCGGTGATGACAGCAAGGTCTCGCCCGCCGTGGTTGATGAGCTCGGAACCATCGTCTCGCAGAACGTCACCCGGCTCGGGACGGCGGACCAGGTCGCCACCGCAGTGGCGGTGGCGCAGGCGATGGACCTGCGCAGCGCGGCGGACAAGACCGCCGGCAAACCCGCCTTCAATGGCGCAGTCATCGTGAACCCGGACAGTCCAGATGCTGACGCGGCCGCAGGCTTCGCTGCATCACTGCGCTTCCCAGTACTGTTCTCGGACCGCAACACCGTCCCCGCCGCGACCATGTCAGCCATCCAGTCGCTCAACATTCCGGCGGTGATCGTGGTCGGCGGGTCGAGCGACATCTCCGATAACGCTCTGAGCTCGCTGCCAAACGCCAAGCGCGTGGGTGGCACGGACGCGACATCGACATCGGGTGCGGTCGCCGCCGAGGCGGTCTCGCGGGGGATGGATGCGAACCTTGTGTACGTCGCGCCGACGTCCAATGCGGTTGTCGGGGGCGTCATGGGCGCCGCGATCGCTCGTAACGGTGGGCTGCTCGTCGTGGCAGACAACCCAACATCGAGCAACGTCGCGGCGACACTCCAACGGCTTCAGCTCCAGCCGGATCAGGTCTGGATCGCCAGCGTGAGTCAACCGGCTGCTGAGACGCCGTGGCTCCTCATCATTCTCGTGATCGTTGTCACAGCAGTGCTCGCAGTCGCGGGCGTGGTGATGCTCGTCATAGGGCGCAGCCGCAGCCGCTCCACGGCACCGGCCGTCACCACCGGCGGCCGATGATGTCCTCGGTCATGGCCAGGTAGCCAGCCCCTTATCGCCAGATAGCCCTTGTCCAGTAAGGGCTATCTGGCGGAGGGAGAGGGATTCGAACCCCCGAGGGCTTGGCGGCCCTTGCGGTTTTCAAGACCGCTCCGATCAACCACTCCGGCATCCCTCCGGTCCTTATCCCATGGTATCGGCCATGTCGGCCAGGCGCTCGAGACTGCCATCGAGCGGGAGGAGGATCCAGCCTTCCCGCGACGCAATCTCCCGCAACTCCCGCGGGCACGACTCGACGAGGCCGCATGCGGCGGCGCGGGCAACGAGCGCGGCGATGAGGGCGTCGAAGGCATCGTCGCCGGCGTCGCACGCTTCCCACTCGTGCGCGCTGAGGTGCAGCCATCCCTCCGCCGCCGCGCGGAATGCGGCGACCAGCGCAGTGCGCGCCGCGGCACCGGCGACCCGCTTGTATAGCCGGGACTTGAAGCCCCAGATCCGCAACGCCGCAGCTGGATAGACCTCGACCACGGGGCCACCGCCGGCCCTGTCGCGCGCAGCCGGCACTCGAGCGAGAACCCGGGCCACGCGTAACGCTGGCACCCCGATGCGGTCAGTCGAGACGCTGAGCGGCCACCGCCCTGTCCGCTCGCGCACCCACGCGTCGGTCGCCCGCATGCGAAGCTGCGCGAGGTCGCCGCCCGCCCAATCGAGGGCCGCGTGATGCGCGCTGACCGCTGCAATGAACCCGTCGGGCCACCCGAACGGGACGTCGATCCCGGTCCGGTCGGCCGCGTCGACAAGGGTCAGGATCTGAACGTCGTCCACATCACGCGGCCGGAGATCGACAACTCGCCCGAAACCGTCGCCCCATTCGATCACGCAGGCCGCAGTCCGTTCGGGCTGCGCAGCGAGATCGATTCCCGTCGTGATCACGCCCGGGATCGTACCGGCGGCCCTTTACCACTCCACAATCGGCGACGTGCTACGCTCCGGCGCGATGCATACGACGGCACGAGGGCTGTTTTACGCCCGGCCAGCCACACGGCTGCCGGGGTCTTCACAGACCTAGCGCGCAGTCGGACCGGGCTGGCTTCATCGGACAGATGGGCTGGCCCGAAGGCCCGCGGGTGGCCCATCAGGAAGTAGGAGGACACCTGCGGTGGTACTCGATCCACTGATACCGAGCGCTGCGCCGCGCCCCGCGACACGTCGGGTGGTCATCGGCGACGCGGTCATCGGCGGAGGGCGCTTGCATGTCATTGCCGGCCCGTGCGCCGTCGAGGAGCGCTACGTCGAACACGCCGTGGCCACGGCGGCCGCCGGGGCATCGGTGCTGCGTGGCTGCGTACTCAAGCCGCGCACGAGCCCGGACTCGTTCCAGGGCATCGGCCGTGACGGCGTGCGTCTGCTGGACGCGGCGCGCGACACGACGGGACTGCCTGTGCTCGCGGAGCCGCTCGAGGTCGACGACGTCGACGCGCTGCGCGACCACGTCGATGCCCTGATGATCGGCGCGCGTTCGATGCACAACACGCCGCTGCTGCGCGCCGCCGGCCGCAGCGGACTGCCGGTGGTGGTGAAGCGCGGCATGTCCGCGACCTACGACGAGTGGCTCGCCGCGGCGCGCTATGTCGAGCGCGAGGGCAACGACCAGGTGATCCTGTGCGAGCGCGGCATCCGCACCTTCGAGACCGCGACGCGCAATACCCTGGACGTGAGCGCCATCGCCGTGCTGCGCGAGCGGACCGACCTGCCGATCATGGTCGACCCGAGTCACGCGACGGGCAAGGCAGCGTGGGTTGCACCGCTGGCGATGGCCGCGGCAGCGGCCGGCGCAGATGCGCTGCTCATCGAGTCGCATCCGGACCCGCACCACTCTGCGTGCGATGCCGCGCAGGCTGTGACACCGGCGGTGCTCGAGAGCATCGTCGCCGCGGCGCAGGCGCTGTCCGCGATGGCGCGCTGCCCCGCCGTCGACACGCTCGCCGAATGCCGCACGACGATCGACTCGATCGACGACGCGATCCTGCAGCTGGTGGAGCACCGCGCGCAGGTGGTTCGCGTGGTGCAGCAGCACAAGACGCGCGATCGTCAGCCGGTGCGCGACCCTCAGCGCGAGCGGGCGGTGGTCGAACGGCTGCGTGCGCGCGCATCGGTGCTGGACATCGGCGGCGTGGAGCAGCTCGTGAGTGCCGTCATCGACGTGTGCCTCGACGCCGCTGCCGTCGATGAGAGCGTCCCCGCACCGGAACGGGACCTGCTGCTCGCGTGACGGACACCGACTATTCGACGTCTCCGCCGCCGGAGACCATGTACGACCTCGAGCTGCACGTCGCTGACGGCGTGCCGACGATGCGACGCTGCGCGCGCGCTCTCGCTGACGCGGGCATGAACATCGACGCGCTCAACTACAGCGGCGTCAACGGGTCGAGCACGCTGCATCTGCTGGTGCAGGACGGGCTGCGCGCCGTGGAGATCCTCGCCGGTGGCGTGGTCGACGAGGTGACCTGCCGTCCCGTGCTCGTGTACACGTTGCTCAACCGGCCGGGCACGCTTGCGCGCTACTCCGGCGCGCTGGTCGACGATGGAGTCGCCATCGACTTCATCTATCAGGCGACCGCCAAGGGCGTGGTCGTCGCCGCGCCCGACCTCGATGCGGTGCGCGCGTCGTTCGCCGCGGCCGCGAACCGGCCCTAGTGCAGTGACTCAGAGGAACGAGGGCCATTCGCGCGACGCAAGATCTGCTCTGGCGTCTTCACCCAGGCAAACGGCCGGCACTCATCGTTCCAGCGATCGAGGAAGCCGTGGATGGCCCGCTTGAGGTCGGCGACG
>JAFALX010000035.1 GCA_019234035.1 Candidatus Dormiibacterota bacterium
TGGCGTCGCCGCCGGGCTGGCGCACCGGGGAGAGGTGGCCGACCCGACTGTACGAGCGCTCGTCGCAGAGCAACAGCTCGCCGCCCCAGATCGAGCCGTCCGGGCCGAAGCCCACGCCGTCGAACGCGACGCCGATGACCTGGCCGCGCAGCCCATGCTCGGCCATCACGCTGGCGATGTGGGCGTGGTGGTGCTGGACCCGCACCGGGCGCGCCCCCCGGTCCCACCACTCCTCCGCCATCCGCGTCGACGCGTAGTCGGGGTGCAGGTCGGCGGCGACGGTCGCCGGCTGGGCGCGGAAGAGCCGCAGATACGTCGCGAGCGCTTCACGGTGGTGCTCGAAGGTCATCGGGTTGTCCAGGTCGCCGATGTGCGGGCCGGCAAAGGCGTTGCCGTCCTTGAGCACAGTGAACGTGTTCTTGAGATGGGCGCCGAGCGCCAGCACCTGGGCGTCGCCCCCGATGCGCAGCGGCAGGGGGCAGTAGCCGCGCGCCCGGCGGATCACGCGCTCCGACCCGTCCAGCAGGCGCACGACGGAGTCGTCGTAGCGAGCGTAGATGTCGCGGTCGTGGAGCAGGAAGGAGTCGGCGATGGCGCCCAGCCGGGCGAGCCCCTCGTCGTTGTCCTTGGCGATCGGCTCCTCGCTGACGTTGCCGCTGGTCATCACCAGCGGCCCGCCGAAGGTGCGCAGCAGAAGGTGGTGGAGCGGCGTGTACGGCAGCATGACACCGAGCTCGTGCAGACCCGGTGCGAGAGGGGGCGCGAGCGTTCGGCGCACCGAGTCGGTGCGCAGGCGAAGGAGCACCACAGGACGGGCGGAGCGCGTCAGCGCCGCCTCCTCGTCGGCGGAGACCTGGCAGAGCTCACGCGCGGCGTCGATGCCGGCGACCATCACCGCGAACGGCTTCTGCGGCCGGCGCTTGCGGTCGCGCAGCGTTTGCACCGCTGCGTCGTCGGCGGCATCGCAGGCCAGCTGGAAGCCGCCCAGGCCCTTGAGGGCGACGACCTCACCGCGGCGCAGGGCGCCGGCGGCCAGCTCGACGGCGTCGCCGGGCAGCTCGGTGCCGTCGGGGCGCGCGAACCACAGCCGGGGACCGCACTCCGGGCACGCGTTGGGCTGCGCGTGGAAGCGGCGGTCGGCGGGATCCTCGTACTCGCGACGGCACCGGTCGCACATCGCGAACGTCCGCATCGTCGTCAGCGGTCGGTCGTACGGGACGTCCTCGATGATGGTGAAACGCGGGCCGCAGTTGGTGCAGTTGGTGAACGGATAGCGATGGCGCCGGTTGTCCGGGTCGAAGACGTCGGCGACGCAGTCGGGACAGGTGGCCGCGTCCGGGGCGATCGGCTGGTACTCGCCGGGGACCGCCTGGCTCTCGACGATGCGGAAGCCGTGCTCACCGGCGAGCTCGAGGTCGGCGGTCTCGACCGAGTCGATGCGCGCGAGGCGCGGCGCGTCCGCGCGCAGCGCGCGGTCGAACTCGGCCAGGGCCGTCTCCGGCCCTTCCACCTCGATGAGCACCGCCCCGGACGTGTTGCGCACCGTTCCCGCCAGCGAAAGCTGCGAAGCCAGCGTCCAGACGAAAGGACGGAAGCCCACGCCCTGAACCACCCCGCGAACCGTGAAGCGGCGCCGCAGGCTCGCGCCATCTCCCGCCGGCGGAGGGCCGGCGGCGCCGCCGGCACGAGGCGGGGTGGCCAGGGTCATGTGCTCAGGCTACGCGCAGCCCCTCGGAACGGGAGCTGAAGCGGTCCTCGATGACGCCACCCGCCAGGGCCACCACCGTCTTCACGTCATCGCGCTCCAAGAACCCGCGGACGGTCTGGCTCAGCTCCTCGAGCCCCTTCTTGCCCGCCTGGGCGCCGAGCACGTAGCCGATGCCAAAGATCACAAGCCGCTCCAGCATTCCTGTTTCCTCCTCGATTCCCTATTGCTGCGTCGCCACGATGTGGGCGCGCACGTCGACATCTGGTTCGACCTTCAGCATGATCAGGCGCGGCGGGTCGAGCCTGGGCTGGCCCTGATCGTCGAGCTCGCACTCCACCTCACCACCGCTACATCCCGCGGATGCGCAGGTACCGCTGAATGTCCTTCGAGTACAGGACCGCTCCGATGATCGCGCCGAGCACGACCAGGCGAGTGATCGAACCCACACCGCCACCGCCTTTGACGGCAATCGACATGTCCGTGCCTCCTGTGAACCGTTGTTGCTGCTGGTCGAGTGTCAGAGCCACGCCGGGTGTTTGTGTTCGCCGGCCGCGTGCGCCGGCTCCACGATCTCGAGGTCTGGGCGGCGGATCACCTCGCCGCCGGCGAGCACGATCTCGTCGATGTGGATGCCGTCGCCGGCCACGTGCGTCACGTCGAGCACAGTCGACTGCATCGGTGTTCCCTCGGTGAGCAGCCGGAAGTTGAACTCGAGGCTGTCGCCCACCACCGCCTGCGCCGCGCCGATACGGACGCTGACGCGTTCCACCGCCTCGCCGCCGGCGACGTCCTCGACGACCGCGACGACGCCCTGCGCCAGTCCCATCTCATGCATGCGGTGCACCCTCGCGCATCGCGACCGCGGGCTCGGGCGCGAGCACATCGCGCACCATTTGCTCGACTGTGTCGGCACCGGTGGCCACCGCGCGCTGCACCGTCTCGGTCAGGCCCATCTGCCCGATGTTCTCGTCGCCGAAGCTCTCCGGCTCGCATCCGACAATGAGCACGCGGCGCGGCGTGCCGCCGAGCGTGCGGACGAGCGCGAACACAGCCGCCGGAGTCATGGCGTGGCCCTGGAATGCACCCTGGCCGTGGTCGGGCATGGTGCTCGGATCGGGCACATCGGCGTCGAGGTCGGGCTCGATGACGTACACCGTCCCGGGCGCGTCGCCGCGTGGCGTCGCGTCGACGAGCACCGTCGCCGCGTAGTCGTTGAGCATCTCGTACGCGACGTCGTAGCCGCGGATGCCGAAGTCGACCACCTTCACGCCGGGGGGCAGTGAGTGCCGTCGCAGCAGCAGCTGGGCGACCTCGACGCCGAACCCATCGTCGCCGAGGAACAGGTTGCCGATGCCGGCGACCAGCACGCGTGCGTCAGCCACCGCTCGCCTCCGCTCCACCCGGGGGCTCGATGTCCTCGAGACCGAAGAAGAAGCGATGGCCGGGCTGGCGCAGGAGCCCGAACTCCCTGCCCGGGTCGTCGTCGACGACCACGGCGACGTGGATGCGATCTTCGAAGTCCATCTCGATGGACTCCACGGTCGCGAGCCGTCCGCGGAGCGCGATGTCGATGACATCTGCGCCCTCGCGCGGCCGGAGCCGCACGCTGTCACCGACACGCAGTGTGCCCCAGCGCCAGCGTGCCGACTCGCGCACCGGCTGTGCCGCAAACGGATCCCACTCCTCCACGGCGAGCATCTCGTCGCTCATGGGCGATGTCCGCTGGCCGGCCGCAGCTCACGAATGGTTCCGTGCATGCGCATGAACTGCTGCTCGGTCAGCGCCTCGGTTCGCTCCAGCAGCTCGCGTGCGCGCGCATCCGCGGCGCGCATCTCGTCCTTCTCCTCGTCGGTGAGCGACAGGATGCGCAGGCTGAGGATCTCGTCGATCTCGGTGGCGTCGAACAGGTCGCCCGCGGACTCGGGGGCAACCTGCGGGTGATCTTCGAGGATGATCGGCGACGCCAGCACGGTGTCATCAACGCAGTCCTCTGAGATCAGCACCGGCCAGAGGCCGTCGTTGACGCACGCCGCGGCGGCGTCGCGCTGATCATCGGGCGGATCGGCCAGCGAGAGCCACGTCGCGCCCCGCGCGATCAGCACCACATGCGCCGAGACGAGCGCGTGCAGCAGCGCGCTCTCGCGCGTGATGCCGCCGGCGTCGGTCATGTTGCTGACCTCGACGCGGATCGCGCGCACGGACTCCCGGCGCGGCTCGGCGCTGATCGCGACGGTGAGGTCCAGCTCGTGCCAGGCACGCTCGACGACGCCGGCGATCATGCCGTCCTCACCGTCGACGGGCTCGCGCTCGGTGTGCGCGGGGAACGTGACCGTGACCGCGCGCGGCGCATCGAGCAGCAGGCTGACGTCGTACGTGCCCGCGTCGATCGACCGCTCCGTCGCCTCCTCCCAGGAGACGTGGCGGCGGCCGCCCGCGTCCAGCGACGCCACGGCGGTCGCGCGCGCAATGTCCGCATCGGTGAGCGTGCGCACCGGCTCGCTCAGCTGCAGGACAGTCCGCGTCACCGGGTGCAGGAAGCGCGCCGTCACCGTGACGCGCGCGCCCGCGCCGGCGCGCAGCAGACACTCGGTGGTGACCGTGCTGCGCTCCGTGCCCCCGGATTGCTCGGCGTACGCGCGTGGAAACACCCCGCCGAAGGTCCAGCGCACCTGGTTCTTGACCGATGTCGGCCGGTACGGGTAGAGGATGTAGCCCTCGTACAGGGTGGCGCCGACGATGCGATCCACCAGCGACTGGCTCATTGCGCGGTCTCGCTGATCGCGTCGAGCAGATCGTCGAAGGTCTGCTCCCATGTGGGGCGGCCGCGGTGCGCCTTGTAGCGGTACAGGCGGTCGAACACGTCGCGGCGCAGGCAGATCCACACGCCCTCGGGGTAGTGCTCGTCCATCATCGCCTTCCACGTCGCAACGGGCAGGCGGAACTGCGCCTCCTTCGACCACGGGATGCGCTCCACCTGGAGCGCGCCATCGACGTCGAGAAACACGGTGCCGCTGAACTGGAACACCAGCGGCACCACGCCGGACTCGAGCGCGAAGAAGTACTTGGCGGCGGCGACGCTGACGTCGAGGCTGCAGGGAATCTCGACGTTCACCGTCGTCGTGCCCTCGAATCCGGGCACCATGACCGATGCGTGCGTCCACACCATCGTCTTCAATGTGTCGCCCCAGCGGGCCCGCTCACCAAAGAGGTCGAGCAGCGCCTCCTGCTCGCGCTCGTCGTAGTTGCGGCGGCGCGTCTCGAGCATGATCTGGCACGTGAGCGCGATGGTGTCGACGCGCACGCCCGTCGTCTCCGACACCTCCAGCGGGAAGCGCATGATCGGCGTGAGCGCGCCCGTCACGGGCTCCGCGCCGGCGACGCGAAACTCGAGGTCAGGCAACGGCGGTCGCCTCCATCGCCAGCGACTGCCGGCTCATCATGTCGAAGTAGTCGGCGACCCGCTGCCACGCGTCGTGGCCGCCACTGAGTCCGCGCCAGCTCAGCCGGATCAGCCCCACGAGCTCGAAGCAGCGGTCGATGGGCGCGATGTAGTG
>JAFALX010000357.1 GCA_019234035.1 Candidatus Dormiibacterota bacterium
GTCGAGGTGGTTCGTCGGCTCGTCGATCAACACGAGGTCGGCGTCCTGGAGGAGCAGCTTGGCCATCTCCAGGCGCCGAACCTGACCACCGCTGAGCTCGCGCGGGTTGCGCGCCTGCTCGGCGTCCTCCAGCCCGAGCCCGTGCAGCGCAGCGCGCGCTCGCGCCTCCAGGTCGTAGCCGCCCCCGGTCTCGTACGCCTGCTGGACCTCGCCGTACCGGCTCACCAGCGCGTCGAGGTCGCCGCCCCCGGCACCCATCGCGTGCTCCAGCCGCGTCAGCTCGTCGCGCTGTGCGGCGAGGTCCGCACGCGAAGCCATCGCCTCGGCGAGAACTGTGGGCTCGGCCGGCTCGGGCGCCTCCTGAGGCAGGTAGCCGATGCGCAGGCGCCGCTCCCGCTCCACGGTGCCGGCGGCCGGAACGGCCAGCCCCGCGAGGACGTCGAGGAGGGAGGACTTGCCGGCGCCGTTGGCGCCCACGACGGCAAGCCGATCCCGCGCTTCGATGCGCAGCTGCAGACCGCTGAGAATGGTCGTCGCGCCGAACGCGATCTCCACGTCCTGGCAGACGATGAGGGACACGCGAGCACCCTACGGCAGCAGGAGTGGCCGGCATCCTTGGCGCGCTGTTCACGTGCGCGGGGCTCACCGCCGGCGTCGCGGTCTGGGTCGTCGCGTCCGCCATTGGGCTCGCCGTGGTGCTGGAACGATCGACGGTGATCTACACGATCGTCCGCGTCGCGGGGGCGGCGTACCTCGCCTATCTCGGCGTCACGACGCTGCTGGCGTCACGCCGCCGGCCGGCGCCGCTCGAGATCGCCGCGGTTCGGCCGGCGTCGCGCTCACGCATGTGGAGCCAGGGCATGCTGAGCTCGTCGCTCAATCCCAAGCTCGGAGTGTTCTTCGTGAGCGTGCTGCCGCAGTTCATCGATCCGCATGCCGCGCTGGCGTAGTCGCTGCTGTTCGGGACGATCTTCCTCGTGATCGGGATCGCGTGGATGATCGCGTACGGGCTGTCCGTCAGCCGCCTGCGCGAGAAGCTGCTGTCGCCGCGCGTGCGTCAGTGGCTGGCGCGCGCCACGGGTGTGGCGCTGCTCGGATTCGGCGCGAAGCTGCTCGCCGACGCCGCCTGACGCGGCGCTGGTGTACTAGTAGCCGCTCTGCTGCAACGCCGGGCCGAGCAGCGCCGGGTGCAGGCCGGCCTGCGCGCCGAGCGCGAGGATCGTCTGCAGGTTCTGGTACACGTCGGCGGTCCAGTGGAACAGCACGATCGAACCTGCTCGCAGCGGGGCGCCCGCGAGGTGCCCGCTGTTCATCGTATCGGTCCACATGACAACGGAGTGCAGCCCGGCGCGGCCTGCTGAAGCGACCACCTGAGCGTTCCAGTCTCCGTACGGCGGCCGGCCGATCAGCGGGGTGACGCCGAGCAGCGCATGCAGGCGTTGCGCGGCGACGCTCCACTGCATGTCCTCGGTGGCGGCGTTCAGCTTGGTCATGTACGGGTGGTTGATCGTGTGGTCCTCGATCTCGCCACCCGCAGCGATGAACGCCTTCCAGAAGTCGACATGGGTCGCCGCCGCGTCCGACAGCAGAAACGTGGTGATGGGAATGTGCTGCTGCTGCATGAGCGCGAGCACGTCGTTGTTCGGGTACCAGCCGTCGTCGATCGTGATGTAGAAGGCGTTGCCACCCGGCGGCCCGCTGGAGAGGAGACGCGGCACGGCCGGTGGGGGCGGGGGCGGTGGTGGTGGCGCCGGTGCCGGGGTCGGCAGCGCCGGCACGGACACCGGCACGGTCGTCCACTCGCCGGAGACCGACGTCACCTCGAGCGAGTCAGTGCATCCCGCGTGCGTGCGCGGGAATGCGACGGTGTCCTGCAGGAGCGCGCCCGGCCGCAGCCCGCACGGGGCGTTGCGCGGCATGACCGGCGTCGAGAAGTTGAGGGTCAGCGCGTCGCCACCGACCGCGCTGCCGGTGAGCTGTGGCAGCGGCGGCACGGTCACGCTGACTCGCTGATGCGTCGTCCACAGGCTTGCCACCGTGACATCCACGTGTGTCGTGCGCCCGGGATCCAGCGGCACCCTGAGCTGCTGTCCGTGGAGTGCGGTCGTGGAGAGGCTGCCGTTCGAGTAGAGCCATCCGGCCAGCGGCCCATGCCCCTCGGTCAGCTGCAGGACCAGCTCGTTCCGCGCCGGGCTCATCGCCCAGCTCAGATGCGGCCGGCCGGCGACGAGCGCGAGCGCGAACAGCCCGGCGATCGCGGCACCACCGGCAGCTACAGCGATGACGCGGAACATCCAGCGCCATGGCAGCGCGCCCACCACCGAGACCACCCCAGCGAATCTCCTGACTCTTCCCGAGCGAGCCAATTTTGCCGTACTCCCCAGTCCAATGGGGCGATACGGCGCTCAGCCCGCGGTCACGCCGGTCCGGCGGCGTCCCACCAGATGGTCACTCGTGGCACCGGCGCGAACCCCACCAGGCCGTTGCGCCGCACGAGGTGGCCCTCCAGGGCGCCGGCGATCTCGGGATCGCGCTCCGCACCGAGACAGAGATAGCGACGGACCGCAGCGACGAGGTCGCGCAACTCATCGGACGCCATCAGCAGCTCCGGGCCTGCCCACTCCTCCGCACGGGGATCGACTCCGGTGGCTCGCACCACCGCGACGGCGTCGCCGGCCACCGGTCGCTCCGGCCGCTCGATGCCGTGAAAGATCGGCCAGAGGAAGTTCTGGTTCGCGCGCGGGTGGACGGCGGTCACCTCCATCACGACGCGATGCCGTGCCTTCTCGGTGAGCGCGGCGACGAACTCGTCGAGGTTGGGCACGTTGTACGCGACGTGGTTGCAGACGACGACATCCGCGGGCCCGACCTCGTTCGCGGCATCCGGCCATCTGCCCTCGACCACCGTCAGCTCGATGTTCGACGGCACCCGGGCGCGCAGCTCGTGGATCATCCCTGCATCGCCGTCGACGGCAGTGAGGCGTGACGCGCGTGTCAGCAAGGGCAGTGACGCGGCGCCGGCACCCGCGCCGACGTCGAGCACCGAACCACCCTCGGGCAACGCCTCCAGCGCCCGCCGCTGCGAGACGGTGGTGACACCGCGCCGCAGCACATGGTCAGCGCGCGCGGCGAACTGGTGCGGGCGCAGCTGCCAGGGCGACTCCGGCGCCGCGTCGAGGATCGCCGGGGGGATCGCCCACGCTGCCAGTGACGCGCGCCAGTATTCAGCCGGCGTCTCGACGGGCTCCGCGCTCACGACTCACGCACGGTAGCCGGTCGGGCGCGACGGCGTAGCACGGGCGTGGTCAGAACGGGGAGACCACATATTCGCGGCGAGTTCCGCAAGCCGCCGAAGCCGGCTGAGGACTGTCTGAAGCAAGCGGATATGTGGTCCCCCCGTTCCCAACCACCGCACGCTAAGCCGCTCCCAGCGGCGAGTGCGCGAGCGCGTCAGCCGCGGCCTGCGTGAGCGCGCCGACCGCAACCAGGCGCTGCAACACGTAGCCGCGGCGGGCCGTCGCAGCCGCCGGATGCTCGATCGGGTCGTACGAGCTCGGCGCCTGCACGAGACCCGCCAGCAGCGCCGCCTGCGACCAGCTGAGCTGCGAGGGCGTCACGCCGAAGTAGCCCCGGCTCGCCGCGACGATGCCGTAGTGGCCGTGACCGAAGTAGGCGGCGTCGAGGTACATCGAGAGGATCGCGGGCTTGGTGAAGCGCGTGTCCATCTGCAACGCGAGCGTCACGCGATGGACGCGTCCCCAGAACCCCGATGTCGGTCCCGGGAACGCGAGATGGGCCAGCTGCACCTCGATCGTGCTGCCACCGCTGTCGGATCCGGTGACGAATCCGGCGGCTGCGCGCAACAACGCGAGCGTGTCGATGCCGTCGTGACTGTAGAAGGAGCCGTCCTCGACCGCCACCACCGCTCGCGCGACGCGATCCGACGGTGACACGCTCACCGGCCTCGCGTTGTGCGCGGCGTCGATCGCGGTAACCGTGGCCGGAAGCGCCTCCACGTTCGGGCCGGTGGCGACGCTGGCTCCAAAGAGGCCGACGCCGGCGACGGCCAGTGTCACGACAAGGAGCGCGAGACAGCGCCGGACGCGCCGACGGCGCAGTGCGGCGCGTGCACTCCGAGCCGGGCGCGATCGCCCCATTCGCCGCAGCGGCGGCGACGCCGCGTCAGAGATCCCGGTCAGCCGTCCGGTGCCGCTATGGAGCGCCACGCTGTCCCAGTGAGGATGACCCCCGCCGCCTTGCGGGTTCGTGTCGGCCCGATCACAAAGCGCGCCCGGTCCGGCGACACGGAAACCTCGGCATTACGGCTGCGCTCCGCTCGGCGCCGCGACGTCCAGCCAGCGGACGCCGGGAAGCCCCACGCGCAGCCGGCCCTCGTGCCGCACGAACACCATCAACGCCTCCTCGCACGTGCCGCACCGCAAGACCGCGCCAGGGGACAGCGGAAACATGTAGAGGTGCTCCTCGGCCATCACCGTGACCGTTCCGCAGTACATGCACATCACGGGCGCCGCGGTCATCTCGGTGACGAATACCTCGCTGAGCATGCCCGCGGCCGCTGCCGTCGAGCCCAAGCTCCGTCTCGTCCATGTGCGTCAGCCTCCTGTGGGTCCGAAGCGTTCGGTCTTGATGTGCTGCGGCGCGTGGCCGAGCTGCACGAGGATGTCGGCCACCGACTCGACAAACGGCGTCGGCCCGCACACGAACACCCGGGGCGCGTCCGCTGCGGGCCACACCGCCTGCTCCAGCATGTCGGCGTCGACGCGCCGGTGCAATCCGGTCCAGCCCGGCGGTTGCGCGCGTGTCAGTGTCAATGTCGGCATGAACGTGGGGTCGGCCGCGGCGATGCGGTCCAGCTCCGCGTGATAGATGACGTCGTCGATCGCTCGCACCGAGTACAGGAGCCGCGCCGGAACCGGCGCGGCTGCCGCCGCCCGGTGGCGCACCATCGCCATCAGCGGCACGACCCCCGAGCCACCTCCGATGAGCATGAGCGGGCCGCCGTCCCTCACGTCCCACGTGAAGTAGCCACCGATCGGTCCGCGCAGCTCGATCTCATCGCCGGTCCGCACATCGTCGACGAGGAACGACGATACCTCGCCGTCGTCGAGGCGTTCGACGGTGAGCGCGACGCGCATCCCGTCCTCGGGCGGCGACGCGATCGAGTAGCTGCGCTGCGCCTGGTACCCGTCCGGGGCAGTCAGCCGCACGTCGACGTGCTGCCCCGCACGGTGTCCACCCCACCCGGGCACATCGAACACGATGCTACGAACCCGCGGTGTCTCAGTGATGAAATCGAGAGCCTTGCTCGGCGTCCAGATCAGTCGCCGCTGTACCGCTGTTCCCGCCACGGATCTCCATACATATGGTAGCCGTACATCTCCCAGAAGCCCGGCTCGTCGTCCATCATCAGGCGCAGGCCGCGCACCCACTTGGCGCTCTTCCAGAAGTACAGGTGCGGGACGAGCAGCCGTGCCGGGCCACCGTGCTCGGCTTCGAGCGGCTCGCCGTTGTACTGGTACGCCACCCACGCCTTGCCGTCGCGCAAATCCTCGAGCGGGATGTTCGTCGTGTAGCCGCCGTCGGAGAACGCCATCACGTACTCGGCCGCGGTATCGACGCCGTCGAGCAGCGTGTCGAGCGACACGCCCTCCCACATGGTGTCGAACTTCGACCACTTGGTCACGCAGTGGATGTCCTTCGTGATGTTCTCTTTCGGCAGCGCTTGGAACTCGTCCCACGTCCAGCGTTTCGGTGTATCGATCTCACCCTCGATCGAGAACGACCACTTCGATAGCGCCGTGTGCGGCGTCGGTCCCGCCGAAAGCACGGGAAACCCCGAAACGATGTACTGGCCCGGCGGCAGCCTTCCCGCCTCGGCGCTGTCGCGCTGCCGCCCGTGGAAGCCGCGAGTCACGAATGCCATGTGCACCTCCTGAGAAGTGAGTTCAAAGTATGCGCCTGTCCGCGACCGGCGCGCCCGTGCCAAGCTTGCACGCGTGAGCCAAGCCGGACGGCACATGACACTCGAGGTCCACTACAAGCTCTTCGGCAGCGACGGCGTGTCGCTCCAGTCGCAGGAGTTGGCACGAGCATTGGAGGCTCACGGGTGGCAGCCGAGCTTCTGCGCCAGCGACGTGCCCGAGGGCACACGCGGCGTGCGCATTGCCGATCTGTCGTACCGGAGCGACGAGGCCATCGCGCTGCGCGCTCGCCTCTTCGGCTCGGACAGCGGCGACGACGACCTCCGCAGCGAGATCGCTCGGCGTGCGCGTCCCATCCGCGCAGCGATCGAAGCGTACGTGCACGCGTCCGACATTCCCGTGCTGCACGTGCGCAATCTCATGTCGCTGCCGTACAACCTGCCGGCTACCCTCGCCATCTACGAGATCGCACGCGAGCGCCCGAATCTCGGGTTTCTGCTGCAGCACCACGATCTGTATTGGGAGGGACCCAACGCGCGAAGCTTTGAGACGCGGGATCACGCAGTGCGCGAGCTGATGGACGAGATCATGTGTCCGCGACTCCCCAACGCTGTCCACGTGCTGATCAATCCGATCGCCGCGGACGCGCTGGAGAATCGATTCGGCATCGCCGGCACGGTGATGCCGGATGCGTTCGACTTCGAGCGCGAGCTCCCAGTCATCGACGAGCCGGCGTTTCGCCGGAGGCTCGAGGTGCTCACCGGCGGGCCGGGTCCGATCCGCGGAGAAGACCTCGTGGTGTCGATGCCGGCGCGCGTCGCGATCAACAAGGCGATCGAGCTCTCGATGCAGTTCGTCGCCGGGCTGGATCGTGCGCGGGCACAGCTCGAGGATGCGCCCGACGGTCTCGGGTCGCAACGCCGTCGCTTCACGCGAAACAGCAGAGTCGTGCTCCTGCTCCCGCAGGGCGAGGATCTCGAGGACAACCGCGCGTACCTCGATCGGTTGCTCGACTATGCGCGCCACCTCCACATCACCGTCGCCTACGCCGGCGGGTTCGTTGTGCCCGACCGCCGAATGCAGCCGGGCGACACCGCACACGTGCCGTTCTACGGCACGTACCGCGCCGCCGACCTCGTCTGCTACTCACCGGAGCACGAGGGCTTCGGCAACCAGGCGATCGAGACCGTGTGGGCGCGGCGGCCGCTCGTGGTGCTCGAGTACCCGGTGTTCAAGCGGTTCGTGCGCGACCATATCCCGCACTACGTCTCGCTCGGCGGCACCGAGGAGCTGGAACGCATCCATGAGTTCGGCGGCCTGCATCGTCTTTCCGATGTGCACGTGGCCCGCGCGGTGAGCGACGCCATCACCGTGTTGCGCGATCACGAGCTCGAACGCAGAGACGTCGACGCCAACTTCCACGCGCTCCGGAGCTTCTGCGACGCCGGCATCATCTCCGCCCGCTACATCGAGTTGTACGAATCCCTGATGCGATGAGGCGAGGCCGGTCAGTGGCGGCTCGGCACGGCCGGGCCGAGCAGGCTCAGCGCCGACTTGTGGTCGTGCATGCGCCGGTCGCGGTGCGGTCTTCGGCGATGATTCGCGTCGCCGCGCGTAGCCGCGAGCAGGACCACCGAGATGTTGGAGGGAGCCATGCATCCACACAACGATGAAGCGGAAGAGGGCTGGTACACCGACCCCTTCGGTCGCCATGAGGCACGCTGGATCTCGGACGGGCGTCCCACCAGGCTCGTCCGCGACGGAGGCGTCGACTCCTACGACGAGCCACCCGACGTGACGCCGAGCCACGAGGCGGTGCGCATCGACCACCCCGAGGCGCAGCGGGCCGGCGACCTGCGCCGCGCGGACTCGGCAGAAGCGGGAGAGCCCTTCGACGAAGCCGCCGACATCGACGATGGGGCAGACGTGGTTTCGGAATCGACGCTCGACTAGAGAGCGGTCAGTCGCGCGCGGCCGACGTGGCGCGCAGCCCGTCGACGATCACCTTGACCAGCCGCTCCGACGACCGCGTCGTGTCCTGGTCGGTGGCCGTGGACATGCAGATACCGCCGACGGCGCGCATCAGGTCCGCACCTTCGATGTCGTCGCGCACCGTACCGGCGGCGACACCGGCGGCGAGCAGGCGGGTCGCACACTCCTGCGCACGCCCCTTGTTCGCCGCCAGCGACGAGTTGCCCGCCATCATCGGTTTGAGCACGGAGAGCATGCCGCGCTTGGTGTGCACGTGGCGCACGAACAGGTCCATCCACTGCGCCAGCGCCTGATCCGGGGGGAGCTCCGCGAGCAGCTCGTCGGCACGCTCGCACAGCACGTCGACCTCGTGTGTGTACACCGCCTCCACCAGCGCGTCGCGCGTGGGGAAGTGGCGGTACAGCGTGCCGATGCCCACCCCGGCGCCGCGCGCGATGTCCTCGAGCGGCACCTCGGCGCCGCGCTCGGCGAACGCCGCGGCTGCGGCGGCGAGCAGGCGCTCGCGGTTGCGGACGGCATCGGCACGGAGATGCGTCTCACGGGCGGGCTCGCCCGCACGTTCAACGGTCGTTGCGGAAGGTTCGACAGCGGGCTCGGCAACACCGCTCCTGGAGCGGTCGGGGGCTGCGGTCTGATCGGCCATGGCTACCACCTGGCTGTGTGAGTTGCAAAACGGAGGGAGCCTCCGTATACTTCCGGAGGAAGCTTCCGTTTCGACATCGTACCGCATCTCACGGGTCTCCGCGAAATCGGAGATTTCGTGGGGTGGAATCTGGAGGAACTCATGGCAACCACCGCAGCCAGGCCTCGTCCGTCGACGGAAGGAGGCGCCCGCCGGGTCAGCCCCCGGCTGGTGCTCGCCGTCATCCTCACCGTGCAGCTCATGGTGGTCATCGACGCCACCATCGTGAACGTCGCCCTCCCGGGCATCGCGCGTGCCCTCCACTTCACCGCGGCGAGCCTCTCCTGGGTCGTCACGGGCTACACCCTCGCGTTCGGCGGCCTGCTGCTCCTCGGGGCCCGAGCCGGTGACCTGCTCGGACGCCGGCGCACGTTCATGGCGGGCATCGCCATCTTCACGCTGGCGTCCCTCGCCGGCGGCGCCGCACCCAGCGCAGCGGCCCTGCTCGCTGCTCGCGCGGTGCAGGGCATGGGCGGTGCGCTGGCGGCTCCGTCGGCACTCGCGCTGCTGATGGTCCAGTTCCCCGAGGGTCGCGCCCGCACGCGGGCTCTCGGCTGGTTCGCCGCCGTGTCCATCGGCGGGATGGCCCTCGGCCTCATCCTCGGCGGCCTGCTCACGCAGTTCGCCTCGTGGCGCTGGGTCTTCTTCGTCAACGTGCCGATCGGCATCGCGCTGGTCGCTGCGTCACGCGCCGTGTTGGTCGAGACACCGACGCGCCACGGCCGCTTCGACATCGCGGGTGCGTTGCTGTCGACGACGGGCGTCACCTCGCTTGCCTACGGCTTCGTCAGCGCGGCTCAGAACGGCTGGGGTGCAGCGATCACGGTGCTCGCGTTCACCGCAGGCGTCGTGCTGCTGGCCGCGTTCGTCGCGGTGGAGACGCGTGCCGCCGAGCCCATCACCCCCCTGGGCCTGTTCCTCAACCGGACCCGCGCCGCCGCCTACGTGGCACGCCTGCTGCTGCTGGCCGGCGTCTTCGGGATGTTCTTCTTCCTCACCCAGTTCATGCAGGAGGTGCGTGGCTACGGCTCGCTCGAGACCGGGCTCGCATTCCTGCCCTTCACGCTGCTGCTCTTCGTGATGTCGCAGCTGACCGCGCGCGTGCTGCTCGAGCGCTACGACGCCAAGCGGCTCATGGTCGTCGGACTCACGATCTCGACCCTCGGGATGGTGGTGCTGACGCAGCTCAGCGCGAGCAGCGGCTACCTCGCATTTCTCATTCCGATGCTGCTGTTCGGGCTCGGCAACGGCCTCGCGTTCGTGCCGCTGACCAATGCGGGTCTGCACGGCGTGCAGCCGTCGCAGGCGGGCGCCGCGTCCGGGCTCGTGAACGTGATGCAGCAGCTCGGTGCCGCTCTGGGCCTTGCGGTCCTGGTGTCGGTGTTCGGCAGCGCAGGCTCGACGGGCGTCGCCGTCACGGCAGCCGCGCGAGCCGCGTTCGTCACCGGCGCCGACCACGCATTCATCGCCGGCGCCATCTTCGTCGCGGCCTCACTGGCGGCAATCGCCCTGGCAATCCCGGGCCGCCGCGCCGTCGCGCGCGCGACCGCGGCCGCCGAGGTGCCCGCGTGGGTCCGCACCATCGGCGAAGGCGAGGGCGACGACACGCCGGTCGCCGCTTCCGCGCACTGAGAACGTTTCGCCCCGTTGGTGGGGCCCGCCGCCGCGGGCCTCACCCCTCTCCCCGATTCCCTGCTACCGTGCCGGTGTGGTTGGTAAGCAGGGAAGCACTGTCAGCCAGGAGTTACCGTTCACCCCACGCCAGGAGGCGCTGCTCGAGGCGCTCGGCGACCCCACACGGCGGCTGATCCTCGCCCGGCTGCGAGGCGGACCGCTGGCGGTGGTCGCCATCGCCAGTGGCCTGCCGGTGTCGCGCCCGGCGGTGTCGCAGCACCTTCGCGTGCTCAAGGACGCGGGCCTCGTGGTCGATCGACCCGAGGCGAACCGCCGCCTCTACTCCATCGACCCCGGCGGCCTGGCTGAGCTGCGCGCGATGCTCGACTCGTTCTGGGCGGCGGCGCTGACGCAGTTCAAGGATGTCGTGGAACACTAGGATCGTCGGCGACGGCACGCACACGCGGCCGGCATGTGGAGGGTCCAGGGGTGGCGAAGGCAACGGGCGACGGCACGAAGGACAGTCCCTGGGAGCTCACGACTCCGCCCGGGACGTCCGCCTACCAGATGTATCGGGACCAATCCGCCGACCCGCCGGCGCTGGTCTGCCAGGTCGGCTCGACGAAGCTCACATACCACCTGCGGTGCATCGACGATCTGCATGCGATGCTCACCGAGCGCGGCGACTGGATTCCGCTCGGCGGCGCCGACGAACAGAAGCCCGCGGCCGAGGGCACGGTCGAGGCCTGGGCTCGCGATCCGTCCAACCCCGTCGGCGGGTGGTACGGGTTGAAGAAGGGGTACCGCGGCCGCTTCGGCGTGTACGTGCCACCGCTGCTCGAAGCGCTCGGGCTCGCGGAGGTCGAGCACAATCCGCGCAACAACCGGATGCGCGCGCTCTGACCGGTCAATGCCGGTGAGCGGTCAGTAGTTGATCGCGTTGTTGACCAGCGTGGTCTTGACGATGGCGATGGTCAGCGCGACGAGGCAGATGCCGATACCGATGAGCGCCGTCTTGCGCAGAAACGGCATCGGCCATGACGACGACGCATGCTGCGCGCGCCTTCGCAGCGCGCAACCACCGTTGAGGCCCTGTGCCACGCTTGTTCGCACGCGTTGACCAGGCAGGAGGGCGCCCAGAATGACGCAGACACCGCAACCGGTGCTCACGCCGCTCACGAGTACCGCGATCTTTCTCGTCGCGACGATCAACCCCGGCGGCGAGGCAGCCGTGCACGACCTGATCGGCGACGTCACCGGGCTGCGGCGTGCGGTCGGATTCCGCATCCTCGAGGGCCGTCTCGCCGCCGTCGTCGGCATCGGCTCGGCCGCGTGGGACCGGCTGTTCACCGGGCCGCGCCCGGCCAGGCTGCACCCATTTCGCGAGTTGCAGGGGCCGCGCCATCACGCGCCGTCGACTGCCGGCGACCTCATGTTCCACATCCGCGCCACCGAGATGGACCTGTGCTTCGAGTACGCCACGCACATCGCAGCACGGTTGCGCGACGTCGTGACGGTGATCGACGAGGTGCACGGCT
>JAFALX010000308.1 GCA_019234035.1 Candidatus Dormiibacterota bacterium
GCCGCCGAGGCCGCGACCTCCGCGAGCTCGGCCGGAGTGACGATTGCCGGCGGTGGGGGCGCGGCAGGCACCCGCGTCGGACTCCCGTCGAGCAACCGGACGCCCAGGGCGGCGAGAGCCAGGTCGGCACTCGGCCTGTTCTCGGCCGGCGGCAGGCTTGCGGCCAGCAGCTCGAGCCCCTGACTTGCCGCCGCAGGGTCTCCCATGCGCCCCTCCTCGAGCAGGTCATAGATGAGCCGCCCGGCCTCGTACTCCCAGTCCGGCCACACCGTGTACACGAGCGCGGCCGTCGCCTTCATGTCGTCGGCCCAGCGCGCGCGCTGGTCGCGGCGATGCCGCGGCGCGCCGATGCCCGCGTCGACGATGCGGATGGAGCCGTCGGGCTCCACGAACACGTTGCCACCGTGCACGCGCCCATGGCAGAGGCCGGCCTCGTAAAGCTGCGCGAGCGCCTGCAGGCACGCGGCCGCGGTTCCCGCCGCCTGGCGATGGCTGAGCGGCGAGTTCAGCGCCAGCTTGGAGAGCGGGACCCCGGAATCGAACTCGCGCACCACCCAGACGTCACCGCCTTCTTCGTATATCTCGACGAACGGCAGCAGCGGCAGCTGCAGCGCGCGGCCGCGACGGACCAGGTCTCGAAGGTGCCCACGCTCGCCGCGGGTCGGCCTGACGGCCTGCTTGGCCACCATCACGCTGCCATCGGGGGCGCGCACCCGCCACACGTCTCCCCTCGGTCCGTGTGCCAGGCGCTCTTCTCGCTTGATGGGCAAAGCACTCGAACTGTTCATCGCACGCACAACTCCATGCGGTGTCGTTATGGACACCGTCGGCCAGAACGCCCGGGCGGCAGACGGGTCGACATCGGCTGGCCCACCGCGGCGCGGGCGCCACATATTGTGCAGGGGAGGCATCCGTCGCCGCACAGGCGACCCGGAGGCCTCTAGGCCGCTAGGGCAGGTACCGGAGCGGGTTGAGCCACTGGTTGTTCGAGTTGATGCCGAAGTGCAGGTGGCACCCGGTGGAGTTGCCCGTCGATCCCTCCCGGCCGATCTGCTGGCCCTGACCGACGGTCGCCCCGTTGCCCACGGCGAAGCCCGACATGTGCCCGTAGAGCGACGACCAGCCGCCGCCGTGCTGAATGATGATGTAGTTGCCGTAGCCGTACGGGTCGTACGGTTCGATGTGCACCACACCGGCAGCGGTCGCGACGATGGCGTTGCCGCACGCCCCGGCGATGTCGATGCCGTTGTGGAACCGGTGCGGGTACGGGCAGCTCGCGTCGTACGCCTCGAACTGGAACGTCGTGCAGCCGAAGCCCTGGCTGACGGGCCCGGAGTCGGGCCAGATGAACGAGCCGCCGCCGCCGCCCCCGCCCCCGCCCCCGCTGTTCGCGGCCGCCGCCGCGGCCGCAGCCTGCGCCGCAGCCTCCTGCGCGTTCAGCGACGCGATCTCGTTGTTGATGTTGTCGTTGCTGGCGGTGAGCTGCGCGACCTTCGCCTGATCCGCGGCCTGCGCCGCCTGCAGCGCGGCGAGCGCGCGCTGCTTGGTCGCGTTCTCCTGGGCCAGCTCGTTCTTGGTCGCGACGAGCTGGTTCACGACCGACTGCTGCTGCTGCTGCTGCGCCGTGATCTGGACGATGTCGACCCGCACCTGGGCCTCGGCCTGCTGCACCTGCACGGTCGAGGCCGACGTCTGGCCGCTGATGCGGCGCGTCTCGATCAGGCTCTGCCAGAAGTCATTGAAGTTGTGCGACGTCAGCAGGTTGTTCAGCGGCGTCGACTGCTGCTGCAGCTCGTACACGATGACCAGCTGGTCCGCGAGGTGCTGCTTGTCCTCCGCGAGCTTGGCCTGCTCCTGCGCCAGCTTCGCCTGGGAGGCGGCGAGCGCGGCGGTGATCCCGTCGAGGATCGACTGGTTCTGCGTGACCATCGCCGCTGTCTGCGCCATCTGCTGGTTGAGCTTGTCGATGTCCGCCTGGATCTGCGGCTCCTGCAGCTGCGCCGAGGCGATCGAGGCGCTGAGCTGCTGCAGCACCTGCGCGTTCTGCGCCAGCTTCTGCTGGTCCGCGCCGATGTTGTCGGTGAACTCGTCCGCCGTCGTCGCCAGCGGGCCACCGACCATGACCGCCGCGACGAGCGCGCCGAGCGCGAGCTTGAGGAGTGGGGGGCTGCCGGAGTACCGGGAGCGCCTTAGACAGCGAGAAATCGCCGCACTCCCAAGTAGCTGCCGAAGGCGCCGACGAGGGCGCCTCCACCGAGGAGCAGCACGAGGAGAGTGACGGCGTATCCACCGTCGAACGGAACGCTCAGCAGGCTGCGCTGCGCGCTCTGTACGAACAGGTGATAGCCAGCGAAGACGATGCCGCCCGAGAAGATCGCGGCAATGATGCCGCCGAGCATACCCTCGAGAATGAAAGGCCAGCGAACGAACCAGTCGGTCGCGCCGACCAGCTTCATGATTTCGATTTCCGTGCGCCGCGCGTAGACCGCGGTGCGGATGGTGTTCATGATGATGACCAGGCTGATTGCAAACAGGATCAGCGCGATCACGATGCCGATCCCCTCGATCACGTTGATGACGGTGTGCAGCTTGCTGATGACGTCAGGGTTGTAGTCGGTCGCGGTGGTGCGGTCGACAATCGGTGTCGCCTTTGCGAGCTTGTCGAACGCCGCCAGATCGGTGAGCTGCTTCACCTCGAGATTCAGCGACGCCGGCAGCGGGTTGCTGCCCAGCGTCTGCAGCGCCTGCTGGATGTCCGGATCCGACGACGCCTCCTTGGCAGCCTGATCCTTGGTCTCGAACGCCACCGAGATGACGCGCCGGTCGTCCTTCAAGCGCTGCTGAAAGTCCGCGATCTGCGCCAGCGACGCGCTGTCGGAGATGTAGATCTTGATCTTGCTCGCGTTGTTCTGCTGCGTCTGCAGGATCGAGTCCACCGAGTGCGTGAAGAGCAGCGCGCCGCCGACCAGCAGGATGATCAGCCCCATGGTGAACACGCCGGCGAGCGACACGCCGAGGTTGCGCTTGAAGTTCTGACCTGCGCTGTGCCAGGCGAACCAGAGCGACGCCCCGATGCGCCTCACAGCGTTGCGTCCCCAGGACGGAGGTAGCTGCCCTGCGCCTCGTCGCGCACCACGCGGCCCTGCTCCACCGCGATGACGCGGCGGCGCACCAGGTCGACGATCTCGCGGTTGTGCGTCGCCATGAGGACGGTGGTGCCGCGGTGGTTGATCTGCAGCAGCAGCTGCACGATGCCCCACGACGTGTCGGGGTCGAGGTTGCCGGTGGGCTCGTCGGCGACGAAGATGTGCGGCCGGTGCACGAGGGCGCGCGCGATGGCGACACGCTGCTGCTCACCGCCGCTGAGCTCGTCCGGAAATTTGTCGAGCTTGTCCTCAAGCCCGACGATCCACAACACCTCCTCCACCTTCTCGCGCAGGTGGCGCTGCCCCGGCCGCGTCACCTGCAACGCGAACGCGACGTTCTGCGCCACGGTGCGGTTCGCCAGCAGCTTGTAGTCCTGGAACACGATGCCGAACCGGCGGCGCAGCTTGGGCAGCTTGCGCCGCGCCATGCGCGTGATCTCGTCGCCCTCGACGAAGATGCGGCCTGTCGACGGCGTCTCCTCGCGGATCAGGAGGCGCACGAGCGTCGACTTGCCGGCGCCGCTGGCGCCGACGAGGAAGCAGAAGTCACCCTGGTGGATTGCCAGGTCCACCTCGCGCAGTGCAACGACGTGGTTGCCGTACACCTTGCTCACGCCGTGGAAGGAGATGACCGGGCGCGGCCCGTGCACCACGGCGGGCATGGCGAAGCGCTCGGCGAACGCCACGCTCACCCCTGGACCTCCCCCCGACGACGCGACGGTCGGCTCGTCTGCATCACTGCGTGCAGTTCCTGTGAAAAACGATGGAGAACGGCTGTCCGCGGCACCGACGCGCACCAAACGGAGCTACTACGCGGCCGAGTATATCCCCGGCTTTTTGTGCCCCCCCGAAGAGTTACACATCGGTCACTTGGCGGCTCGCTTGACGGGATTCGCGCGCGCCCCGTATTCGCGCGGCCCCAATGCCCCGTCGCGATTCTGTCACGCAGAGATCGGCTCGCGCTGTCCTTGTTCGCTCACGGACCATCTGAGGTAGGCCTCGATGAACGCGTCGATGTCGCCATCCAGCACCGCCTGCGTGTTGCCCACCTCGAATCCCGTGCGGTGGTCCTTGACCTGCGTGTAGGGATGCAGCACGTACGAGCGGATCTGGCTGCCCCACTCCACCGGCAGAGACTCGCCCTTGAGGTCGGCGATGCGCTGGGCGTGCGCCGCCTGTTGCAGCGTCAGGAGTCGTGAGCGCAGCACGCGCCACGCGACGTCGCGGTTCTGTTGCTGCGAACGTTCGTTCTGGCACGTGACCACGATGTTCGTCGGGATGTGCGTCAGGCGCACCGCGGACGACGTCTTGTTGACGTGCTGGCCGCCGGC
>JAFALX010000369.1 GCA_019234035.1 Candidatus Dormiibacterota bacterium
GGAGGTCGAATCGCCGGCCCACGCGGCGCCGAGCTCGAGCGCGTAGCGCTGCACGACGACGTCGTCCGGCCGCGTGAAGGCGTACACCTCGCGACCCTGGTGCCGCGCCACCTGGGTGAGCAGATACGCCGCAGCCCCGAAGCCGTAGAAGCCGAGCCGCCGCCCTGTTCCGGTGAAGCGGTACGCGCGGTAGCCGATGAGTCCGGAGCAGAGCAGCGGCGCCGCCTCGGCGTCCGTGTAGCCCTCGGGCAGCGGGAAGCAGAAGTCGGCGCGCGCCACCGTCTCCTCCGCGTAGCCGCCGTTGACGGTGTAGCCCGTGAACCGCGCGTTCGGGCAGAGGTTCTCGCGGCCGGCGCGACATTGGTCGCACGTCCCGTCCACCGAGGCGAGCCACGGGACGCCGACTCGGTCACCCACGCGGTGCGACGTCACGCCCTCGCCGAGCTCGGCCACGCGTCCCACGATCTGGTGGCCGAGGATCAGCGGCAGTGCCGGCTCGGGCAGCTCGCCATCGATGACGTGGAGATCGGTCCGGCACAGCGCGCAGGCGTTCACCCGGATGCGAACCTCGCCGCGGCCGGGATGCGGCGGTGCGATCTCGACGGCTCGCAGCCGGGCCCGCTGCTCGTCGAGGACCATCGCCCGCATCCCCACATGATGGGACGAAGGCCGGTGTGAGGCGGAATCTGCGGCGTCGCATCCGCAACGTGTCCGCCGGGCGCAGCTTGGTCACGGACCGGTGGTTCCACGGCGGGGGCCGCCGCGGCCGCCGAATACTCGAGGCGACCGTAGAGGAACGCTGACCGTGACCGCACTCCGCCTCCTGCTCGCCGACGACGATCCACGCCTCGTGCACATCGTTGCGATGTATCTCGGCATGGAGGGGTTCGAGGTGGTCACTGCGCTCGACGGCGAGCAGGCGTTACGGCACGTGATGTCAGAAACGTTCGACGCTGTCATCCTCGACGTGATGATGCCCGGCGCCGACGGCATCTCCGTCTGCCGCGCCATGCGCCAGCAGCCGCACACGCGGCGCACGCCGGTGCTGATCTTCACGGCGCTGTCGAGCGTTGCCGATGCCGAGCGCGCCCGCCTCGCCGGGGCGACGCACATGATCACCAAGCCGTTCAGCCTGCCCGGCCTCGGAGCGGTGCTGCACGCCAGCGTCGGACGGCGCGAGCTCGCGGCGACCTGATCGACGCGGCGGACGCGTCCCGAAGGTTAGGGGCGTTGTCCATCGTTAATGCGATTGACGCGATCCTCGACCGCCCCGGAGGGGCTTGGCATGATGCCCCAAGAGCGTTGTTGGGGCCAGGAGATCCCCCTATGTCTGCGTTTGTCCCTTGCAGCGCGCGCAATTGCGAAGCGGGCGGAACGTCAGGGTGCAACTACATCGACCGTCGGCAGCGGCGCTGTGGCACCGCCTGGTGTGCCGACCACCACGTGCGCATCGCCGGCTTCGACTATTGCCGGCGCCACGCCGGCGTGATCCGAGCCCTGGGCGAGCAACTCCCCGCCGGGCTCCCCGAGCTGAACAACCGGGCGGCATCGCTCGCCGCCTACCTCGGCGACGAGCTGAATGGCCGCGTGGTCAACGTCCTCGGGCGCGCCGTCGCGAGCAACAGTGAGGCGTCGCTGGTCAACCACCCGGTGCGGCTGGTGAAGACGCCGGGGGGTCGCGAGCGGCGCTGGCAGCGGTCCTGGAACGTGGTGGACAACACGGGCGTCGTCAGCCGGGTCGTGATCGAGGTGGACGAGGCCGACGACACGGTGGTGCTGACGAGCGTCGGCTCAAGCCGGATCGGCCGGGGCACCCCGCCGTGGATCGCCCGCCGCGAGGGAGAGGAGACCGATCCGGAACGGCGCGCGGCCTTCCTCGAGGCGATCGGCCGCTCCATCGAGATGGTCCTGACCCGCCCCGAGATGGCGCCGACCCGAATCTAGCTTCGGAGGAGGCGGTCGAGGTCGGCCTTCAGGCCGACGACGGTGCCCAGGTAGCGGTCGACCACGGCCCCGTGCTGATCCACCAGCACGACGGTCGGCGGTGCCGCCACGTTGTACGAGGCTGCGATCTGCTCGCCGGCGTCGGGCACCGAGTCGTACGTGACGCCGAGATCGTGGCGGTACGCGAGGGCCGCGGCGGTGTCGTCGCGCATGTCGACCCCGATGAACAGCACCCCGCGCGACGCGTAGGCCCTGACCACGCCGTTGATGTCCGACTGCTCGGCGCGGCAGGGGCCGCACCAGGATGCCCAGAAGTCGACGACCACGGGATGCCCCCGGGCCGACGACCAGGTGAACCGAGCGCCGGTCAGGGTGGTGCCGGAGAGCGCAGGGGCGGCGGTGGGATCGGTCGTCGAGGCACCGGCCGGCTCGTTCAGACCGGACTGCAAGCCGCAGGCTGAAAGCATCAGTGTCACGACCGCCACAGCGCACCAGCCGATCCGGCGCCTGTTCGCGGCCCGCATCATCGGGCCATCGTACGTATCACGGCGTGGTGACGGCCTGATCACCACGCCGTGGCGCCCGCGACAATTCACAGGACGTGACTCCTTCGGCGCGCTCAGCGCAGCTGGTGCGGGAGCCCCGCCCCGCCAGCCTCCGGCGCCATCCCCCGCGCGTGCACGAGCTCGAGGCGATCCACCAGGCGACCGCCCTGCTGGCGGCGCAGACCGACCCCGACGAGACCGCGGTGGCGACCGTCTGCCTCTGCGGCGAGCTCCTCGAGGCCCATCGGGCTCTGCTCTGGTGGCTGAACGGCGATCACCTGGTGCCGCGAGCCCAGTGGCGCGATGGCGCCGCGTGGTCCTTTGAGGACGAGCTCGCCGGCGCGGGACCCCGCCACGGCCTTAGCGCCGTGCGCACCGAGGTGGAGTCCGACGGCAGCCTGCTGATCCCACTTCGGGCTGATGGGGAGCCCGTCGGCGTGATCGTCGCCGAACCCGAGCCGCGCGCGGTGTTCGACACCGCGGATGCCGCCCAGGCCGATCTCCTCGCCGCGGTCGCCGGCCCGGCGCTGCGCACGGCGCGCCGCCTGCACGACGCCGAGGCCACCGTCGCCCGGCTGCGCGACGTCGACCACGTGAAGACGGAGTTCCTGGCGCTGGCGTCGCACGAGCTGCGCACGCCGATCACGGTGCTGACGGGCTACCTCTCCCTGCTCGAGGATGGCGCGTTCGGCGAGATGCCCGCGGCGTCGCGCGACATCATGCCCGTGATCAACGCGCGGCTCGCCGAGATGGAAGGGCTGATCAACGCGATGCTGGAGACCGCCCGCGTCGAGGACGGCCGGCTCCACCTGGAGATCGACGCCTGGGACCTCCGTGAGATCTGCGACGAGGCGGTGCGCCGCTGCGACGTGTTCGTGCACACGTCGCAGCAGCTCGGACTGCTGTGCCCCGAGACCCCCGTCCCCGTGCTGGTGGACCGCGAACGGCTCCTGACTGTTATTTCCAACATCGTCCACAACGCGATCAAGTACTCGCCATCGCACACCGACGTGCACTGCACGGTGGCGATCGAGGGTGACACCGCCGCGGTGGCGGTGAAGGACAGCGGGCTCGGGATCGCGCTGGAGGACATGAACACGCTGTTCACGCGATTCGGCCGCATCCGCCGCGACCCCGCCACGCACTCGATCATGGGTACGGGCCTCGGGCTCTACCTCTCGCGCGAGCTGGCGCGCGCCCATGGAGGCGACATCCGGGTGGAGTCATCCCCCGGCGCAGGCAGCACCTTCACCGTCGTCGTCCCGCTCGCGACCTGAGAAGACTAGACGCGCTTGTAGGCGCGCACCGCAAGCGGGATGAACACGACGAGGATGCCAGCAAGCCAGGCGAGGCTCTGCCAGAGCGCCGGGTTCAGCGGGAACTGGGGCCCGCCGATGGCCATCGCGCGCATCGCGTTGATGACGAGGGTCACCGGCTGGTTGTTGGCGAACCCCTGCAGCCACGTGGGCATGGTCTGGATCGGCACGAACGCCGAGCTGACGAACGTCAGCGGGAAGAGCCAGATGAGGCCGAACGCCTGAGTCGACTCCTCGTCCTTGATGGCGAGGCCGATGAACGCCGCGACCGTCGCCAGCGTCACCCCGAACGCCTCGGCGAGCAGGATCATGCCGATGA
>JAFALX010000427.1 GCA_019234035.1 Candidatus Dormiibacterota bacterium
CCCCGCCGCCGCGTCCGTCGGTGATCCGGTAGGTGCCGGCGCTGTGCCACGCCATGCGGATCATCAGCGGGCCGTAGTGGCCGTAATCGGCGGGCCACCAGGTTTGCGAGGTGGTCATCACCTCGGCGAGATCGCGCTTCACCGCAAGCAGGTCGAGCGTGGCGAAGGCCTTCGCGTAGTCGAAGTCCGGGTCGAGCGGGTTCGAAACCCGGCAGTGCTGGTGCAGCACGCGCAGGTTGAGCTGATCGGGCCACCAGTCCTGGTTCGACAAACGCTGAATTGGGCCGTGTGGGAGCGGCCGGCTGCTGCCGTTCGCCCCGTTGCTGCCCGGGGCCGTGGCCGTCGACGAGCTCTGCGTGTCAGTCATCTCGTTCCTCCAGCTTCAAGTTATTGACACTGTGGACACAAACCCCAGAAGGTCACCTCTGCCTCGTCCAGGTCGAATCCGTGCGTGTTGGACGGCTCGAGGCACGGCGCCTCGCCGATCGCGCAGTCGACGTCGGCCGCCAGCCCGCATCCGCGGCAGACCACGTGGTGGTGGTTGTCGCCCACGCGCAGCTCGTACCGCGCCGGCGAGCCCGCAGGCTCGATGCGGCGCACGAGCTGAGCCGCCAGCAGCAAGTCGAGTGCGTCGTACACGCCCTGGCGAGAGGCGCTGCCCAGCACCTCCTGCACCGCCGCGGTGATGTCCGGCACGCCCGCATGCGGCGTCGTCTCGAGCACATCGAGAACGGTGAGCCGGATTGCCGTGGGACGCAGCCCCGCGCTGCGCAACCGCATCGGACCGCTGACCACCGCCTGCACCGGCGGCGATGCTACGCGCTCGGGGTTGATGCTGTCAAAGTTCTGGACCTCGTCCACATGACGAATCGAAGCCGCCGCGGCGCCCTTCGACAGCGCTTCCACAGGCCCTCTCAACGATGATCGACGCTGTGGAAACGCGGACCATCATCCGCCTGCTCCGGCACGGCGAGAGCACGTGGAACGCAGCCAGGCGCGTGCAGGGCCAGAACGCGTCGGCAGGTCCGCTGACGCCCCGCGGCGAGCAGGAGGCCGAAGCCGCCGCGGAGCAGTTCGCGGTGAAGGCGCCGCGCGCGCGCATCGTGGTGTCGAGCGACCTGCCGCGGGCGCTGGAGACGGCGGTGATCGTCGCACGGCGCCTGAACCGCGACATCGAGACCGACCCCGCCCTGCGTGAGCAGGCGCTCGGCGTGCTCGAGGGCCAGGTCGTGGGGCCCGAGGTGACCCGGGAGTTCAACCGTCTCTGGCGCGAGCCATGGCCGGGACCGGAAGGCGGCGAGAGCGTCGCCGATCTCTACCTGCGGGTGCGCAACGCGCTGAGTGGCATCGCAGAGCGGTGGCCCGGCGTCGAGGTCATCGCCGTGACCCACGGCGGCCCGATTCGGGCGGCTATTGCGGCGTGCGGAGGCGGGGTGATCGAGATGCGGCGGTCGCGCGTCGACAACGTTGCGATGTTCGCCGTGCAGGTGAGCCGCCCGCGGATGGGCCGGTCGCGCGTCAGCGCGCTGGCAGCGAACTCAGACGTGTGATGGACGAATGACGGGCAGCGCGGGGCTCGCCACCGCGCTGCGTTCGTAGGACTGGCGCATGCTCGGCGTCTCGGCCTCCAGCGCCTGCCCGTAGATGTGGATCGACACCGCGTTCTCGGTGAGACAGCTCACCTCGTGGATGTCGTCGGGCGGCAGGAGCACCGCGGTCTCACCCGCACGCACCTTGTGATCGGCGACGACGCGTAAGCGTGTTCCGCCACGCACATCGACGGCCGAGTAGCGCAGCTCGCGCTCACTGCCGGCGTAGACGCCGATCACGCACCACGCGACGTGGTCATGGATCGGCGTGCGCTGGGCGCGACGCCACGCCAGGACGCGGATCGTGATGCCCGATTCGTGGTCGACGTGCAGCGTGCGCGACCGGTAGCGCGACGGATCGGTCTCGAGCACGCTGGACGGGAGCCACATCCCGGCGCGGAGCGCGCTCCTCAACAGTCCCTCGGCACTGCGGGCCCGCTGCTCCGGCGCCTCCTCCCCGCGGCATGCTGCAGCAATCGCCGCGGCGAGCGATGATGCTGTTGATCGAGGGCGGCGCGACCGGCTGTCGCGCCGCGGCGCCGCCCAGAAAGCGGTGGCCGGAGTTGCAAGGGGGGCCTGGGTCATGGTCGTTGCTCCACGCGGGACCGGTGTACCTCGATGAGCATGCGCGGGATTCCTTGCGAGTTCCTGAGCGAATGCCGAGAGGATCCGCTGATCTCGTGTGCCGTGATCTCACACCCTGGACGCGATCACGGCGGCGCATGTTCCTGCACCGGTGGAGTCACGACCCCGTTCGCGTTTGAGTCATCGTGGTCGACGTGATCTCCAGCGCGCGTGCGCGCGTGCCTCGCCTCGTCATCGCCTGGGTGGCTGCTGCAATCGCCGCCGGGATCGGGGCGTCGGTGTTGTGGAGCGCGCCCGGGCTGCGAGCCCCTGCGGCGCACACGCTGCGCCCCGCGCGTACCCATGTGCAGGCCGCGGCGGCCGCGGCCCCCGCGCAGGCGGTAGCCGCGCCCGGGATCCGCTGGAGCACCGGCGCCATGAC
>JAFALX010000434.1 GCA_019234035.1 Candidatus Dormiibacterota bacterium
CGCGCGCGCACCCCCACGGGGTTCGCCGCGTACCCCCTGCCGCGACGCGGCGAGCGCTTCCCGGTCGCCGACTCCGAGTTCCCCGGCTTCGGCGTGCCACCGCGCGACGACCCGAGGCTGCACGCCGCGATCCTCGAGGGCGTCGCGTTCGTCGTCCGGCTGGGCATCGAGCGCATCGCCGCGGCGGGCGTCGCGCCCCCCGAACGCGTCCTCCTCACAGGTGGCGGCGCCGCCAGCCCGCAGTGGGCGCGCGTGCTCGCCGCCGTGCTGGGCACACCCGTCGCGCCGCGACCGCTGTCCGGGGCGGCCACAGGTGCCGCGATCCTGGCGGCGGCGGCCGTCGGGGGCGCAGCGGGCGCTCTCGGCGAGCTCGACGAACCGGCCGGGGGCGAGCCCGACGACGTGCTCCCGGATCCCCCGCTCATCTGGCAGCTGGACGAGCGCTACGCCGCCTTTCTCGATTGCCTGTCCAGACTCGAAACGCGTTTGGGGGCCGCGACCGTAGCTTCCTGCTAACAAGAGCTTTACAAACGTGGTCACATCGTCACGGGACGGCAGGACACAGGATTCGTAATCTGTACGCAATGCCGATCCAGCGGTCGACGCGGGCTTGGTTCGCCGTCGGTCTGGCGCTGGTGATCGCAGCAGTCGCTCTGGCGGTGGCCGATGCCGGCCTGCCTCCGTCCGTGCTCGTCGCGGAGGCCGGGCTGTTCACGATCGGCATCCTGTACAGCGTCGCGTCCGTGGCCATGATCGGGCGCTTCGTGGCGTACGGGACGCTGGGCCTGACGATCAGTGCCACGGCGAACGTGCTCCTCGCCACCGCCGTGCTCGCCCTGGCAGCCCCGTACATCCCGGAGGCGCTGCCGCTCTCGTTCGCGGTGCTGCTCAGCTGCGTGCTCTCGGTGATCCTCACCCGGCAGGCGAGCTGGTCGCTGCCGCTGATCGTCACGGCGGCCAGCGTCGCCGGCCTCTCGGTGGTCTACTCCCGCCTCGGCTCCGGGGCCAGTCCGCGCGAATTCCTCGTGTGGGCCGGCATCCTCGGCGGGCTGGGCGTGCTCGTCGAGTGCCATCGCCGCCTCGGCCGCCGCGAAGTCGAGCTGCAGCTGCGCCATCTGAGCGTGACCGCCACCGCGGCGCACCAGCTCGGCGGCGCCACGGACCTGCAGGCGATCGTCCGCGCCGCGCTGGACGCGTTTCGGGCCGCGTTTCCGGACCTCAACTGGGGCGGCGTCCTCCTGCTGCGCGAGGACCGTCTTGAGCCGTTCCCGCTGTCGCTGACCCCGAACGGGATGATCGAAACGCCGTCGCCCGGAACCCGCCCCCCGGTGCAGATGAAGGCCGGCGACGGGCTTGCCGGCGCGGCACTCGTCTCCGGGCGCATCCAGGCCTGGAGCACCGCACGGGAGGCGCGCCACGCCGCCGTGAGCAACGAGCAGCTTCGCAGCTACGTCAACGAGAACATCGGCCCCATCAAGTGCGCGCTGGCTGTGCCGCTCCGCATGGCCGACAGCCAGCCCACGGGCGTCATCTCGCTCGCCTCGACGACCGGCGAGCACCGCTGGTCGGAGGCCGACTTCCAGCTGGCACGGGGCCTCGCCGACGTCGCCGCTGCCGCCATCCGCCGCGGCGAGCTCACCGAGGAGCAGCGGCGCCAGGCGAGCACCGACCACCTCACCAACCTGCCCAACCGGCGCGAGTTCGAGCGCGTGGTCGGGGCACGGCCGGCGCGGCAGCGCTACAGCATCCTGCTCGCCGATGTCGACAACCTGAAGATGATCAACGACGAGTACGGGCACGAGGCCGGTGACGGCGTGCTCCGGATCGTCGCCGACGTCATGCGCCACGGACTGCGCATCCGCGACACGGTCGCCCGCATCGGCGGCGACGAGTTCGCTGCCTTCCTGCCCGCCACCGACATGGCCACCGCCGCAGCCATCGCCGAACGCATCGTCGAGGCGATGCGCGGCGTCGCGTCGCCCTTCGGGGCCGCGCGGCTGAGCATCGGCGTCGCCGACGGCGAGGGCTCCACCGCCGCCCGCGACGTGTGGGACCGCGCCGACGCCGCGCTCTACACCGCGAAGACGAGCGGCCGCAACCGGGTGTGGGCGTCGGTGCAGCGTGCTGCACCGGGGTCACCGTCGGTGCGCTGGAGCGAGATTGCCGCCGGCGTCATCGAGGACCGTTCCGTCGTCAGCGTGTATCAGCCGATCTTCCGGCTCTCGGATAGGGCCGTGATCGGCTACGAGGCGCTGGCCCGCCGGCCCGGCCATCCGGCCGAGCATGTCGACGGGCTGTTCAGCGCGGCACAGCGGCTCGGACTCTCACGGGACCTCGACTGGCTGGCGCGGC
>JAFALX010000266.1 GCA_019234035.1 Candidatus Dormiibacterota bacterium
GATGTCCAGCGCGGCGAGCAGTCGCGGCGAGATCTCCTCCCCGCGGACGAGCTCCTCGTAGTCGTCGGGGCGAAGCCAGTAGACGAGCGGCCAGAAGAGCTTTTCCAGCACACGCCGCCGCGCGCGCGCGACGCCGTCGCCGTCGGGTTGGACATTGTGAGCAGCCAGAAATTCGCCCGCCGCGGCGGGGGGGAGGCTGCGCCGCACCCGGCGCACGAGGCTGCGATCGCTTCCGACCAGCGCCCGCCCCAGGTCCTGCGGCCGCACGCCGCCTCGTGCCGGAGCCAGGAACGTGCGCAGGCCTTCGTCGTCGAACGAGTCGAGGTCGTCGATCGCGAAGAGTGAGACGCGTGGCGTGACCACGCTTCCTCCCAGGAGGGTTTTGGAACCTTGCGGATACTACGAGGCTGTCAGCGCCGTTCGCCGATGGCGATCAAGGACTGCCCGAACGGGGGACGCACCCGCGCTTCAAGTGTTCTTGTCAATGGCGTCAGGAAGCGGTCATAGGCACGAAGCGACGTGGCCCCGCCCGGCACGCCGGCGCGGCGAAGAACGCGGCCGCTGAGGAACCAGAGGAACGAACCGGGGAGGTTGACGTGACGGATGTCCACGACACGGAATCCCGCGCCCGCCAGCTTGGCCGTCAGCTCGCGCCGTGTGTACCGGCGCACATGGCCGAGAACCCGGTCGAACGGGCCGTAGAGCAGCGGATGCGCGGGGACGAAGCAGACGAACCGTCCGTTCACCGGCAGAAGGTCGTGGACGATCTTCAGCACCTCTTCATCCTCGGGAATGTGCTCCAGGACGTTGAAGCACATCGCGGAGTCGATCCGGCCGCGCGCGGCACGCCCCATCAACTCGACGTCGGTCGCACTACCCTCGTAGACCTCGACGCTGGGAGAGCCGGCAAAGCGATCGCGGAGGCGGCGCGCGTACGCGGGCTCCACCTCGACCGCGGCCACGCGATCCTTCGACGCGATCCACTGAGTCAGCGTCCCCGTCCCTGACCCAACCTCGAGGACGCGCGGGCCCAGGTGTGGCTCCGCCATCGCATACAGCCACGCTGCGTACCGCCGCGCACCCTCGAGCGTTTCGAGCGTGCTGCCCAGCGCCGGCGCAGGCGTTGCCTGCGCGGCAGGTGCCTGTCTGGTTCCCGTGAGCTCCATTGCTCCCTCCTCGGATTGGGGGATTGTAGGGCCCGCCCCGCGATTCGAGGGGCCATCGGTTAGCGTGCGGAGCGCCAGATGAGCACCGATCCGGTCGCCGCGCTCCGCGCCCTGATCCGCGACGTCCCCGATTTCCCGAGGCCGGGGATCGTGTTCCGCGACATCACCGTCCTGCTGGCCGACCCCGCCGGGTTCCGTCAGGCCGTCGACGTCATGGCCGAGCGGTGGCGAGAAGCCGAGGTCACGGCGGTCGCCGGCATCGAATCGCGCGGGTTCATCCTCGGCGGGGCGATCGCGCACGTGCTGGGCGCCGGCTTCGTGGCGGTCCGCAAGCAGGGCAGGCTGCCCGGCACCACGGTGGCCGAGGCGTACCAGCTCGAGTACGGGGAGGCGGTGCTCGAGGTTCACGCCGACGCCGTCCAGGCGGGCGAGCGCGTCCTCGTCGTGGACGACCTCCTCGCCACCGGGGGTACTGCTGCCGCAACCGTCCACCTGCTGCGGCGCATCGGCGCTGAGGTGGTCGGGTGTGCCTTCCTGGTCGAGCTCGACGGCCTCGGGGGGAGCGGTACCCTCGGGCAGACCGGTCACACTTCGTTGCTGCTGATCTGATCCCCCTCACAGGAGACCGCAGTGGCTGCTGCCATTCGAACCAACGGCGACATCGCCGACCCCGGCCTGGCGCCAGAGGGAGAGCGGCTCATCAACTGGGCGGCGCTCCAAATGCCCGTGCTCGGGCTGATCCGCGAGCGGTTCGACAAGGAGCGCCCGCTGCAGGGGCTGCGCCTCGGCGCCTGCCTGCACGTGACCACCGAGACCGCCAACCTCGCCATCGCGCTCAAGGCGGGCGGGGCCGACGTGACGCTCTGCGCCAGCAACCCGCTGTCGACCCAGGACCCGATCGCCGCGGCGCTGACCCGCAACTACGGCATCCCGACCTATGCGGTGAAGGGCGAGGACTCGCAGCGCTACTACCAGCACATCCAGGCGGTGCTCGACACCAGGCCGCAGATCACGATGGACGACGGCGCCGACCTCGTGGCGGAGCTGCACAAGGGGCGGCGCGAGCTGCTCGACGGCGTCATCGCGGGCACCGAGGAGACCACGACGGGCGTGATCCGGCTGCGCGCGCTGGCGCGAGACGGCGAGCTGCAGTTCCCGATCATCGCGGTCAACGAGGCGCTGACCAAGCACCTCTTCGACAACCGCTACGGAACCGGGCAGAGCACGCTCGACGGGCTCATCCGGGCCACCAACGTCCTCATCGCCGGCCGCACTGTCGTGGTGTGCGGCTACGGCTGGTGCGGCCGCGGGCTCGCCAGCAGGGCCGACGGCATGGGCGCCCACGTCATCGTCACGGAGGTCGACCCCACCCGGGCGCTGGAGGCCGTGATGGACGGGTATCGCGTGATGCCGCTCGAGGAGGCCGCGCCCGAGGCCGACATCGTGATCACGGTCACGGGCGACATCAACGTCGTCGACCGCCGCCACATCGCGGTGCTCAAGGACGGCGCGATTGTGGCCAACAGTGGCCATTTCAATGACGAGCTCAACCTCGCCGCGTTCGACGAGCTCTCGGAGGAGGTGACCACGCCGCGGCCATTCGTGCAGTCGCACCGGCTGCGTGACGGCCGCACCCTGCACGTACTCGCCGAGGGGCGCCTGCTCAATC
>JAFALX010000331.1 GCA_019234035.1 Candidatus Dormiibacterota bacterium
CGGATTGCGTCTCGGCGCGCTCTGGCTCGGATCTCGTGCAGGGCCGACGAGACTCAGACCTTGCCTACTTGCGTGGTGAACTCATCCAGGCAGAAACGCGTTGCGATTAAGCTGAACTGGTCCAGTTGTCGCACCTCAGGCTACGAGCTGAGGCAGTCGTTGCAGGCACGGCAGGCGACCGCTGTCGCCGAGGATCATCAGGGCGTCGACGGCTTCAGGGTCAAACTGTGTTCCACGGCCTCCGCGGATCTCATCGAGTGCTTGGTCGAGGCCGAGTCCCGGGCGATACGGACGGTGGGCGCACATCGCCTCACAGACGTCAGCGACCGAGATGATGCGCGCCCCGACGACGATCTCCCGCCTTTTGAGACGTTCGGGATACCCGCCGCCGTCGAACCGCTCGTGATGCTGGCGGACCATGTCGGCTACGGGCCAGGGAAAGGCGATCCCCTGCACAATCTCATACCCCGCGACGCAGTGGGACTTCACGAGCTCGAACTCGGCGGGGGTGAGGCGGCCTGGTCGAGCCAAGATCTCAGCTGGCACGCGGATCTTGCCGATGTCGTGAATGCTCGCTGCGAGGTGGATGCCCTCGATGTCGAATGGCGCTAACGACATCTCGCGCGCTATGTCGGCTGCAATGTCGGCGACACGACGCTGATGGCCAGCGGTATAGGGATCGCGCGCTTCGACGCAGGCGGCCATCGCGTCGACGGCAGCTCTGCTGACCTGCTGGCGAGCCTCCTCGGCGAGCTTTCGTTCGGAGATGTCCACGACGACGATGCCGAGACCGATGATCTGAGCACCGATAAGGACCGGATAGAGGTTGACCAGCCAGTGGTGCGTCTGTCCCGGATCCGCAGCCGTCTCACCGCTCATCTCCTGTCCGACGGCTGCCTCGCCGCCGGTGAGGATGCGGCGGTAGAGAGGCTCGATCTGCGCCCACATATCCGGAACGACCTCTGCAACGGTGCGGCCGATGTGCTGCGCGATCGAGCGGCCGTTGATGTCGGCGAGCATCTGGTTGATGTGAACGAAGCGGTACATGCGATCTACGAATCCGAACCCGACTGGTGCGTTGGCTTGCAAGGTTTCGAGGATGCTCGCAGCCTCATGTGCGTGCCGCTGCGCCTCGATCAGTGAACGCTCACTCGATTTCTGGTGCTCGATGTCGGTGGCCGTCCCGATCCATACATCGACATTGCCGGCGGCATCTCGATGCGGCAGCGCTCGACACGAATGCCACCGGTACTTGCCATCGCGCCGCCGGAGCCGTAGGTCCGCCTGGTAGGGTGCCGCGGCCCGGGTCGCCTCACTCCATGCGGTTCGTGTCCATCGCGCGTCGTCTGGATGCACGAGCTTGGTCCAGCTGATGCAGCGCACGCGACCGCCCCCGCATGCCTCGGCGCCTGCATACGTCGTGCCCTGACGATTGATGTAGCGCGTGGCGCCATCGGGATCTGCGACCCAGACGATGTGCGGAATCGACTCGGCAACTTCCCTGAAGTCGACGGGCGCGGTGTGGGAGTCGAGCGGACCGCGATGCGGCCGAGCGGCCGATGCTTCGCTTGCGCGAAGGGTGGGGGATCTGGACATTGCGTTGGGCACCTATGGAAGAGCGCCCGCCGGCTCGGTGAGTCTGTCCCGATTGTGATCGTGAAGTGCTTGACGCGCTAGGGCCGAAGGACCCACGGGATCGGGACGGACGTCCCGGGCGCAAAGGTTTTCAGCACTTGGCTAGCGGAATTCGCGAGCCACGATCTGGAGCGGGAGACGGGGCTCGAACCCGCAACTTCGACCTTGGGAAGGTCGCACTCTACCGTTGAGTTACTCCCGCGGAAGTCAGGGCAGTCTACCTTCCGACAGCGCCTCGATCTGCGCCGCGACCGCCATGAGCAGCCGCTCCCTTCCCGGCGCCGCCACGATCTGCACCGCAACAGGCATGCCGTCACGATAGCTGCCGACCGGCACCGTGGCCGCAGGGCAGCCGGCCAGGTTCCAGAGCGGCGAGAAGCCGATCCACCGCGACACGCCGATCGCAGTCGACAGCCAGCCCTCGTTCTGCCAGCGACCGATGAGCGGTGGCGCATAGGCGAGGGCGGGCGTGATCACGACGTCCCACAGGTCGAACCACCGACGCAGCCGGCGCGCCGCGGGATACGTCTGGGCTCGCCGGCCCGGACCCAGCCGGCGTATGGCTCGCTCCCACGCGGCCATCGCCCGCGTGCGCGGTTCCGCACGCGCGGCATCGACGAACAGCGCGTCGTCATCGTCGGCGATGCCGCCGAGATAGCACCGCAGAAACGGCGCCGGCACCTGCGGGTACGGCGGGTCGGCGTGTGCGACGTGATGGCCCGCGCCGGCAAGCCGGTGCGCCGTGCGCTGCACGGCGGACGCCACCGTTGCGTCGACGCGCGCCCCGGGAAATGGATGGCGCGTGGACACGGCGATGCGCAGATCCGAGTCCGCGGCCGCCGGCGGCGCAGCTCGCGTGCCACCGCGCAGCACGCGGAGCATTAGTGCGGCGTCCTCGACGTCGCGTGCGAAGGGTCCTGCCGACGACAGTCCGTACCAGTGCACGGGCCACGGCACCACACCGGGAGTCGCTTTCACGCCCACCACCCCGCAGCACGCGGCGGGAACGCGGATCGATCCGCCACT
>JAFALX010000296.1 GCA_019234035.1 Candidatus Dormiibacterota bacterium
AAGTCAACGGTTCGCCAGCCGGGGGAGCAGCAGGGAGGCACAGGTGATGCTGGCGAGCGTCGCTCCTGCCAGGACCACGGTGTCCAGCCACAGCGTGGTCGGCCAGCCGATCAGCAGGCCGCGGAGGGCCTCGACCTCGTAGGTCAGGGGATTCACCTTGCTGATGGCCTGCAGCCAGCCGGGCATCACGTAGGTCGGGTAGAGGGCGCTCGAGCTGAAGAACAGCGGCATCGTGATCGCCTGTCCGATGCCCATCAGGCGCTCGCGCGACAGCACGAGTCCCGCGATCGTCATCGACAGGCACGAGAAGAACCCGGCCGAGATGACGACGATGAACACCGCACCGAGCAGGTTCAGTGGATTCCAATTGATGCCGACGCGCAGGATCGCGCACAGAATCAGGATCACCACGACCTGCGTCGCGCCGCGCACACCGGCGGCAAACGACTTGCCGAACACGAGCGCCGCGCGCGGCGTCGGCGTCGCGAGCAGCTTCGACAGCATCCCCGCGTCGCGCTCCCAGATGATCTGGATGCCATAGAAGATCGCGATGAACAGCGCGGACTGCGCCATGATCCCCGGCGCCAGGAAGTCGAGATACGGCAGGTGGCCGGTGGGGATTGCGCGCAATCGCGTGAACGTCTCGCCGAACACGAGCAGCCACAGCGCCGGTTGAATCGCGCGCGTGTAGAGCTCGCTGCGGTCGTGCGCGATCCGTCGCAGCTCGAGCACACAGAAGGTGGTGGCTCGGCTGACCAGCAGACGCGCCGCGTTGACAGCCGGCGGCAGCTCGCGCGGCGCGGCGGTCGGCGGGAGCGCGAGATCTCGCGTGTCGAGCGAGGAGGCGCTCATCGCTCTCACCGCGACACGTCCGGTTCGCGCCACGCGGACGGTGCGAGGGACATCTCAGCCGACACGGCCGGCCGTCCTCCGTGTGCTGCGGACGTCGCGGAAGCTGCCGTGGCCCTCGCCGCCGCCCTCCAGCCCCGCCTCGTCCTGGGCGAAATGGCGGAAGACGTCCTCGAGCGTCGCGGCCTCGGCCACCCGCACCTTCAGCTCGTGCGGCGTGCCCTCCGCACGCACCGTGCCGCGGTGCATCACCGCGATGCGGTGGCACAGCTCGTCGGCCTCCTCCATGTAGTGGGTGGTGAGCAGCACCGACATCCCCAGCTCGTGGCGCAGCGCCTCGACTCGCTCCCACACGCTGGCGCGCGCCAGCGGGTCGAGCCCAATTGTGGGCTCGTCGAGAATCAGGAGGTGCGGGCGGTTGACCAGCGCCTGCGCCAGCTCGAGGCGGCGGATCATGCCACCGGAGTAGGTGCCGGCCAGCCGCTGCGACGCCTCGAGCAGCCCGACGACATCGAGCGCCTCCTCGATGCGGGCGTTGCGCTCGTGGCGGGGGACGTCGAACAGCCGGGCGAAGAGCCAGACGTTCTCCCACCCGCTCAGGCCCGCGTCGATCGAGAGCTGCTGCGGGACGTAGCCGGTCAGCCGGCGCACCCGCATGGTGTCGCGAGCGACGTCCAGGCCGAAGGCACGGGCACCGCCGGACACGGGGTTCAGCAACCCGGTCAGCACGCGGATGACCGTCGTCTTGCCGGCGCCGTTGGGCCCGAGCAATCCGAACACCTCCCCGGGACGCACGTGGAAGCTCACGCCGTCGACGGCGACGAAGTCCCCATACCGGACGACGAGATCGGAAACCTCGACCGCCGGCGTCGCGCCCGCAGAAGGCTGCGCCGAGCTCCGGGCATGCTGATCGGCATCGAGCACCACCGCACCACGATAGCCGCTGCTGCGAGGTCGAGCGCCTCGCGTCACCCACCGCTAGTGATCGGGGGGTTGTTCTTCCGCGTCGACGAAGTACGTCTCGCAGGCCGCGTCGATCAGGTCCTCGACGAGCTCCGGCGGACGGTTGTGGTACCGCGCCGCGTGCACCACCTGGTTCAGCAGGTCGCGCGGATGCGAGCCGTGCAGTGGACGGCCCTTCTCGTAGTAGGCGCGCTGCAGCAGGCGGTTGACGATGCGTTCGTTGTATTCGACGTTGTTGTCGGCACACACGCGACGCCAGATCTCGCGGTACTCCTCAACGGTCGGATCCGGCACGTGCACCTTGAATCGCACGCGACGCAGGAACGCCTCGTCCATCAGGTTCTGCGGGCGCAGGTTGGTCGACAGCATCACCAGGCAGGTGAAGGGCACCGGAATGCTCGTGCCGGCGCGCGCGATGTTCAGGTAGTCGACGTGCTTCTCCAGCGGCACGATCAGGCGGTTGAGCAGGTCGCGCGGTGACATGTGCTGCTGCCGTCCGAAGTCATCGATGAGGAACAGGCCGCCGTTGGCCTTGAGCTGCATCGACGCCTCGTAGAACCCGAGCACCGGGTCGAAGCCCAGCTCGAGCATGCGTGGCGTCAGCTCCCCGCCCACCTTCACGGCGGGTCGCTGGGTCAGCTGCCAGCGGCGGTCGTGCGGCGGCAGCTCGCGGTCGATCGGGACGTGGTGGATCGGGTCGAAGAAGCGGATCACCTCGCCGTGGGCGTAGAGCGCACGGGGCACGAAGACGGGGGGCCCCATCAGCACGGCGGAGGCCTCGGCGATGCTCGTCTTGCCGTTTCCGGGCGGCCCGTACAGGAAGACGGCCTGCCGGGCGTTCAGCGCCGGGCCCAGGTGGTCCAGCACGATCTCAGGCAGGACCAGCTTGTTGAACGTCTCGTGCAGCCATTGCCGGTTCACCCGGGTCTCGATGTCCGACTGGCGCTCGGCCATCGCGTTGTAGTCCGTGATCGGCACCGGCGCCGGCCCGGCGTACTGGTTGAGCTCGAGCAGCTCGCGGGCGCGCTGCCGGCCGGTGCTCGAGATCTGGTACTGCATACCGGCGTTGATCGGCTCGCCCGGGGCCAGCGGCACCGACCGCACGCCCTGGGAGGAGCAGTAGCCCTCGTCGCCGAGAAAGCGCAGCGTCGTCTCGACGAACGGCCAGGGCAGGCAGACGTGACTTGCGATGTCGCGGCCCAGCAGGCTGCCGTCGAAATAGAGCCCCTTCAGGATGAGATCGCAGACGAAGCTGAAGGGCAGGCCGGTCTCCTCCGCGGTGCGGGGCACCGGCGGCAGGGCGATCGGCGTTGGTGCCGTGGGCACGGGAGCGGTCGCCGCCATCACCGCGGGATTCTCCCCGCCCACAGCGGCATGTTCCCGACGAGGTCGACGGATCGTCATGAGAACGTGTTGAGGCGTCGGCGGCCACCTCCGGCTCTCAACGAACATGACTCTGAATTGCCAGGCATCGGTCACATGCGCCTCGAGAGCGTCCACGCTGCTACCGTTCGGACGTGGCAATACCCCTGGACGAGGGCGCCCAGGACCGCCGTCGAGTCGGGCCGTTCTGGCTCGAGGAAGGCACGGCAGGCGTGCTGCTCGGCGGAGCGATCCTGGCAGCGTTTCTCGTGCTGTTCCTGCTGGCGGTGGCATTCCGCCCCGTGTAACCCCGGGCCGCTGCGCCCGTTTGATTGCGTAGCGGCCCAGTGATCCGAAACGTGAACGATCCGCTGAGCCAGACCTCATGACCCAGATCTCGCCCCCGCCGCCGCGGCGTCGCCGAGCCGGGCTGGGGTCTGACCGCCCGCTCCCCGCGGGGTATGTCCGCGCGCCCGACGAGGCCGGCGGCTACGGGGCCGACGCCGTCGAGCGCCGGCGCCGGGCGAGCGTCTATCGCCAGAAGCGGGTCGTCCCCGCGCGGCGGCGAGCACTCCGCATCCTTCTGTTCATCCTCGCCCTGTTCGCGGCGGGCAGCGCCACCTTCATCGCCGTGGCCTTTGCCGCCTACAACATCTACCGGGCGCAGCTCCCCGATGCCTCCACCGTCGGTGCCATGGAGCCGCCGCTGGACAGCTACGTGTACGACGGCGCGGGCGCCCTCATGGCCGTGTACCACGGCGACACCCGCCACGACCACATCTCGCTGGCCGCGATGTCCCGCTGGGTGAAGCTGGCCACGGTCGACACCGAGGACCGCCACTTCTACGACGAGGGCTCGTGGGACATCCCCCGGCTCACCTCTGCGGGGATCGGCTATCTGACCCACAGCAGCAGCGCCGGCGGCTCGACCATCACCGAGCAGGTCGCGAAGCTCAGCCTCGAGGGCGGCAACCTGCTCGGCCCGACCTCGCCGCACAGCCTCGATTACAAGATCAAGGAGATCGTGCTCGGGAACGAGATCTCGATCGCGTTCACCAAGGACCAGATCCTCGAGATGTATCTCAACCGTGTCTTCTACGGCAACGGCGCCACGGGGATCGAGACGGCGGCCGAGCTCTACTTCCACGTCGATGCGAGCAAGCTCGACCTGGCCCAGGCGGCGATGCTGGCGGGGCTGCCGCAGTCACCGTCCTTCTATGACCCGGTGACCAACGAGGCAGGCGCCAGGGATCGCCAGCTGACGGTGCTCGACGCGATGGTCACCAACGGCGACATCTCGCAGCGTCAGGCCGACAACGCGTTCGCGGAGAACCTGACCTACTACCCGGCGAGCGCGTCCGACCCGGCCACCTCTGCCACCAACGTCGACCAGTCGTTCATGGAGTACCTGACCGACTGGCTCCGCGGCAACTTCGGCGACGCGTTCCTCGATCCGGGCGGTTGGAAGATCTACACCACCCTCGACCCGGCGAAGCAGGCGCTGGCGCAGAAGACGGTGCACGATCAGATCGTGGCGAACGGCAGCACGTTCAACATGCACGACGCCTCACTGGTGTCGATGGACCCGCGCTCCGGGGCGGTTGCGGCGATGGTGGGCGGGTACGACTACGGCGACCAGTACATCGGGCAGATCAACATGGCGCTGTCGCCGATCTCGCCGGGATCGTCCATCAAGCTGTTCACGTACACGGCGGCGATCGCCTCCGGCAAGTACACGATGACGACGCCGGTCCTGGACGCACCGTTCACCTTCCCCGTGCCCGGCGATCCCAAGGGCTACTCACCGCAGGACTACGACCGCAAGTGGCACGGCACCTGCGAGCTCAAGCAGTGCCTGGGCAACTCCTTCAACATGCCGGCGGTCAAAGTCGAGTACAACACGGGCATCCCGTACATCACAAGCCTGGAACAGGCCGCCGGTGTCAACAGCATCAACGGCACCTGCAACTACAACGGCCAGACGCTGAGCAACACGCCGGGTGCCTCGCAGTGGGCGGCGACGCTCGGAGGGCTCACGTGCGGCATCTCCGTGCTCGACCTCGCCGACGGAGCGGCGACCATCGCCGACATGGGCATCCACCATCCGGCGACACCGGTGAGCAAGGTCACGGCTCCTGCGACGGGGCAGACCATCTACTCGTACGACCCTGCCAAGAGCGGGGTGCGCGTAGTTCCTGACAATGTTGCCTACATCATGAACGAGATCACCAGCAACGACGCCAACCGCGTGACGGAGTTCGGCGCCAACGGACTGCTCACGCTGTCCGGCCGTCGCGTCAGCGCCAAGACCGGTACCGGCGAGTACTACCAGGACAACCTGACGGTCGGCTGGACGCCCGAGTTCCTCACCGCGGTGTGGGTGGGCAACCCGTCGCCGTACTGTCCCGGCACCGCCAGCACGCTCCCCGACGGCGGTCCCTGCGGCAGCCTGAACGGCGTCGCCTCCGGTATCACCGGCGCAGCGCCGATCTGGCATGACTTCATGGCCGCCGCACTGCAGGGCGCGCCGGCCGACTGGTACACGCGGCCGCCGGACGTCATCTCGTCAGGCACCGGCGACAACGCCGACTTCTTCCTGCCCACCGGGCAGAACCCCGCCTCGAACTCCGGCGGCGGTCACTGCATCTACTGGCAGCCGCAGCCCGACCCGAGCAATCCCTGCACCTATGTGGGCACGCAAGCGCCGGCCAATCTCTCGCAGCCGACTCCTCAGCCGAACCCCGGCAACGGCAATGGCAACGGGAACGGGAACGGGAACGGCAACGGCAACGGCGGCGGCAACCACTAACCAGGCCCGTAGAGTCGCACGCGTGTCCGACGCGCTCCCGCCGGCAGTGGCGCCGCCACCCGACGAGCCGGTCCCCACAGGTCCCAGCCCGGTCGCGCTGTTCCTCGCGCAGATGCTCGTGACGCGCTACCACATGCGGCTGGTCGACAAGCGCGACAGCCGCGTCGCGGCGCTGAGTGCCGACTACGACCTCTGCACCGCCCTGTGGACCGGGCCGCGGGCGGCGCTCGTCGGCGTCTACGACCCACCCGCCGATCCCATCGCCGCCGGCGCCGATCTCGCGGCCCGGCTCGAGGCCGCCCGCCGTTGGGGGACGCAGCGCCTCAAGGACCAGGGCGCCGCGAGCTGCGACATCCTGCTGGTCGCCACAGCGCCGCTCAGCGGCAGCATCGTCGTGCAGGGAGATCCCAGCGAGCCCGTGCATGCCGGCGCCGCCTGGGTGGACGCCTCGCAGGGGGCTGCGGGCGGCCTGATGCCCATCCCCTCCGGTCTGCCGGGCCTCGGCGAGCTGCGTGCAGCCGCTCGGGCCGTGCAGGAGGGCCGCGAGGCGCCGACGCTCGCCGCGGTGGACCTGGCTGAGCGCCAGACCGTGCAGGGTGGCTACGTCGCGCCGGTGCGGCGCGCGCAGATCACACAACCGATCGCCACCTACAGCCTCATCGGCTTCTTCGTCCTCGTCTACCTGCTCGAGCTGGCGCTGAAGAGCAAGTACCAGTCACCGAGTGCTGAGGCCTTCTACTTCGGGGCTCTCGGCAACGCGGCCGGGGAGCGCGACTGGTGGCGCTTCATCAGCTACGCGGCGATCCACGACCCGTCGTCCATCCTGCACATCCTCTTCAACTGCGTCCTCCTGTTCTTCATCGGGCGCTACGTCGAGCAGCTCTACGGCCGCGCTGTGCTGCTGGGCGCGTTCGTCATCACCGCCGCCGCCGGCGCGCTGTTCTGGGTCGGTCTGTCCATCGTGCTCCCGGCTGTCTCACCGGCGGGCGCCCTGACGCTGGGTGCGTCGGGCGGCATCGCCGGCCTCGTCGGGCTGCTGCTGATGCTGGGCCGCGTGCAGGGCAAGGACGTGCCGGCCGGTGTCGCGACCCAGGTTCGGAACTACGCGATCATCGTCATCGCGCTCAACGTTGCGCTCGGATTCTTCATCGGCGGCGTGAACAACTTCGTGCACCTCGGCGGAGTCATCGCCGGCGCGCTGCTCGGGCTCGTGCTGCCGCCGCTGCATCGCATCGGCGGCCGCGATCTCGCGCCATGGGAGCGCTACACGCTGTATGGCGTGATGCTGCTCGGTGCGGTGGCGATCTCGATTGCAGCCGGCAACCTCGTGCAGTCGCTCGCACCGGGCGGCCAGGGACTCGGCAGCTGAAGGCGTCGCATCAGCGCTCGTCACGTGAGCGCGAGATCAGGCTGATGCGACGCCGGCAGCGTGCGGGTGCGCGCGCAGTGCGGCGATGAACCACGCGTATGCGGGTGCCATCGATGGCTGCGCAGGCCAGCCGTTGATGACGCCGATCAGCTGCCAGTAGCGCTCCACGCGCGCGTCGCTGAAACGCTCGAGCTGATCCGCGAGCTCCGCACGATATGGCGCGTCGTCGGTACGCGACGAGGCATGCGCGAACAGCACAACGACCTCCGCAACAACCTCCGCTGCAGCCTGCGAATGCGGCTGCAGCCCCGATGCGAGCGCGGCACCGGCTCTGCCGACCACTGCCTGCCCGGCGGTCCGCGCCGGCCCGTCGTTCTCGCTGATCCCCGACTGCGCCCGCATGCGCTCACCCTCGACCACCATCTCGCGCACACGGGCGCGAAACGCGCGGTCACTGACGAGCGCGGCGAGCTCGATCCACGCGTCGAGCTGCGCCTCCGTTGGATCGTCGGCGAGAGCCGGCAGCCCGGAACGCATCGTTGCCATGAAGGGATTCGCCTCATTGCCGGCGAACACCGCCGCGAGGAAGTCCTCCATGATTCGGTTCACCTCGTCGGCGGATGCGCGCGCGAACGCAGTCATGCGTGATACCTCCTCAGGCCTCGTGATGCCGCGCGCGATGGCGCGCAGCACCCGGCGGCGCAATTGCAGCTGGCGGATGTGCACGTCGATGGCGTCGGCCTGCGCCCCGGCGACCGCCTCGAGACTCGATTGCAGCGCGGCAACGCGGCCGGCCGCGGCGAGGTCGAGGCCGAGGTCGCGCAGCGCTCGTACGAGCTCGAGCCGCGCGAGCGACGTGGCGTCGTATCGGCGGTAGCCGGCTTCGGTGCGACCGGCTTCGGGGACGAGCCCGAGATCGGAGTAGTAGCGGATCGTCTTCACCCGCACGCCGGTGAGTGCGGCGAGCTCGCCGATCGACATGTCCATGCCCTGGAGCATGAAGTCTCCAGTTACTGGAGAGTCAAGCCCCGGCACTCCAGGTGGTGCGCTGAATGCGTTCCACGCCGCGTCCGGCGCTGCCTCAGCCAGTCGACTGGCGGGCCGGCATCCCCCAGAGGGATTCGAGGTCGTAGAAGGTGCGCTCCCCGGGAAGGAACACATGCACGATCACGGAGTCGAAGTCGAGACACGCCCAGGACGCGTCGGCGACACCCGCCGTGTGCAGCGCGCGCACACCGGCGCCCGCGCACGCTTCGCCAATGTTGTCAACAATGGCACGAACTTGGCGGTCGGTGTCGCCCTCGCA
>JAFALX010000380.1 GCA_019234035.1 Candidatus Dormiibacterota bacterium
CGCTCGAGGATGCGCCGCGCGTTGTTGGGACCGAAGTCCTCCCAGTGCAGCAGCGCGCGTGGAAACCGCCTAGTCGCCTCGCGCACGTACGCGTCGATGAACGCGTCGTACGCGGGGCCGCGGGTGCGCGCGTGACGCGCGCCCATGTACGCCGAGTAGGCGAGCAGCTCGCGCCGGTCGGTGCCGACGTCGAGCATGATCGGGATCACGCGCGTCGGATCGATGCCGCCCGCGGCGGTGTACACCGCGAGCTTGCCGACGGAGATGGCGATCCCGCCGACACCCCAGTCGCCGATGCCGAGGATCTGCTCCGCGTCGGTGGCGACGAGGAGATCGATGTCGTCGGGCCCGGCGCCGAAGTTGTCGAAGGCCTCGCCGATGCCGTCGGGATCGTCGATGCTGAGGTACAGCCCGCGCGGGCGCTGGTACTCCTGGCTGTAGCGCTCGATTGCCGCGCCGACGGTCGGTGTGTACACGATGGGCAGCATCTCCGCGAGGTGGTCGCCGAGCACCCGGTAGTACAACGCCTCGCTGCGGTCGTGCAGCGACGCGAGAAAGATGTACCGGGCGATGTCGTCATGCGCCTGCGAGTACTGGCGATACGAACGCTCGGCCTGCAGGTCGAGGGTGGTGACGGCGGAGGGCAGGAGGCCGCTGAGCCCGAGCGCGTGCCGCTCCTCGACGGTGAACGCCGATCCCTTGTTGAGCACTGGCGTTTCGAGCACCTCGAGCCCGCGTGCCCATGTCTCCAGGGCGCCGTCCGGCGCGACGCGGAAGTTCCGCCCTACGCTGCGCGTCATCCGGACGAGAGTAGCGACTCCAGGTCCGCGTGCGCCGATCTACGCGATGGAAGCCGCGACGAACGCGTCGAGCAGCGACCGCGTCTGCGTGGCCACGTCACCGCGGAGCAGCGCTGTGCCGTGGTCGCTCCCGTCCAGGATCTGGATCTGCTTGTGCGCGGACGGGCACACCGAGTACATCGCGCGAGCGTCGACGGGGAACTCGCCGTTGTCCTTCGCGGCGATGTACAGGACGGGGATCGAGAGCGTGCTGGACGCACCGGCACCGTCGAGACCCATGAACGATGAGGGCGCGGACAGCGCAGCCACTGCGGTGACGCCGGACGACGGTGAGGCTGCAGCCATGAGTGACGCCGTGCCGCCCATCGACGCACCCATCAGAACGATCGCGGTGGCGCCCTCGCGACGCAGCTCGCCCGCAGCCGCAGAGACGTCGGCGACGAGGTGCGCGCCGAAATCGAAGGCGAGCGCGCGGTAGCCGAGGTCGCGGAGATGCTGCGCGTAGTCGACCCAGCCGCAGAGATTGCTCATGTACTCGTGCGCAACCACCACGCCCACGCTTCCGCTGCTGCCGAACTCGGCGCCGTGGACTTCCTCGCCCACGGCGGTGAACGACACGGGACGCGCGTGCGCGCTCGCCGGCACACAGTCCTCGAGATGCACGGCGGTGGGACTCGCCGTTGCTGGGTTGGCGGCGCCGGACGGCGAGCCGGCTGAGGACCCGCCACACGCAGCAACGAGGGCGGTCAGGACCAGCGCCGTCACGCACACACCGACATGTCGCGACTGCACCTTCGGTAGCCTACCGCCGCCGGACGGAGTGACCGAGGAGCGGGCTAAGCTAGGCCCCGGTATCGACGATACGTCCTCGGTTGAAAGATACGTCCTCGCCTGGAGGGGCTGGTGTGTCCGATGACACTGAGACGCTCACGCCGACGACGGTGGAGCCACGGGCATCTCCGCCCGGCACCGCCGTTGACGTCGTCGCGCGGGCAGTGGACGCCGTCAAGGTCTACGGGAAGGGTGATGCCGCCGTCACGGCGCTCGACAGCATCAGCGTGTTCTTCCGGAGGCAGCAGTTCACGGCGATCATGGGGCCGTCGGGCTCGGGAAAGTCGACGCTCCTGCACTGCCTCGCGGGACTCGACTCGCTGACGTCAGGCAAGATCGTCATCGGCTCCACGGAGCTCGACACGCTCAGCGAGAAGGAGCTGACGTTGCTTCGGCGCGAGAAGATCGGCTTCATCTTCCAGTCGTACAACCTGGTGCCCACCCTCACCGCTGCAGACAACATCGTGCTGCCGCTCGCGATCGCGGGCCGCAAGCCGGATCCAGCAGCCTTCGATCAGGTGGTGACCACCATGCGTTTGGGTGACCGCCTGACGCACCGGCCCGGCGAGCTGTCGGGTGGTCAGCAGCAGCGGGTGGCGGCTGCGCGGGCGCTGGTGAGCAAGCCCGACATCATCTTCGCCGATGAGCCGACCGGCAACCTTGACTCGCGTTCGGGCGCCGAGCTCCTGGGGTTCCTGCGCAGCGCTGTGGATGACGCGCACCAGACGATCGTCATGGTGACCCACGATCCAGGGGCCGCCGCGCGCGCCGACCGCGTCGTGTTTCTCGCCGACGGCAAGGTCGTCCGCGAGATGTCGGATCCGACGACCGACGCAATCCTCGAGTACATGAAGACGCTCGGGAGCTGAGACACGCGCAAGGTCATCATCGCCGGCCTGCTGGCGCACAAGCTGCGCCTGGCGCTCACAGCGTTCTCGATCGTGCTCGGAGTCGCGTTCGTGTCGGCGACGCTGACGCTGTCGAACGGGCTGCAGACGACGTTCGACAACATCTTCAACACAACGAGCACGGGCGTCGCGGTGGTGGTGCGCGGCCACGTCGAGGCCGGCGGCGCGAACGGCGGCTTCAGTGACGCACACAGGCCGGTGCCCACGTCGCTGCTCGCGACCGTGCAGCGCGTGTCGGGCGTCGCCACGGCAGAGGGCATCGTGTTCCGCGATGGAGCCGCGCTGCTGGATCCGTCCGGCAAGCCCTACGAGTCCGGAGGCGGACCACCGCAGTTCGCCACCAACTGGATCGTCGACTCCCGCCTCTCGCCGTATCGCATCCGTGCGGGCGCGCCGCCCACCAACGCCGACGATGTCGTCATCGACGCAGCGACCGCCGCCGCGCACCACATCACCGTCGGACAGCAGGTTCAGTACGTGATCAACGGCGGAGCCAAGCAGACCTTCGTTGTGTCGGGTCTTGCCGGGTATGGAAGCGCCGACAGTCTCGCGGGAGCGACGATATCGCTCTTCCGGATCGACGTCGTCCAGCAGGACATGGGGCTTGTGGGCGAGTACGACCAGATCGACGCGGCGGCGGCCCCAGGCCTGTCGCAGACTGAGCTTCGCGACCGTATCGCGTCAGGTCTTCCGGGCTACGCCGAGGCGGCCACTGAGGCGACGGTCATCGGTCAGCAGGTGTCCGGCATCGACTCGTTCTTCAGCATTCTCCGCACGATCCTGCTCATCTTCGCACTCATCGCGCTGTTCGTCGGCTCGTACATCATCATCAACACGTTCAGCATTCTCATCGCGCAGCGCACACGCGAGCTGGCGCTGCTTCGCGCACTCGGCGCGTCGCGCGGACAGGTGTTTCGCATGGTGCTGACCGAAGCGCTGATCACCGGCGTGATCGCGTCGGCCGTCGGCGTGTTCGTCGGTCTCGGGCTCGCGCACCTCCTGTACTCCGCGCTCAGCTCTCTGGGCAGCGGCCTGCCCAAAGCAGACCTCGTCCTGCAGGGCTCGACCGTGCTCATCGGCATCGTGCTCGGCACGGTGATCACCGTTGTCGCGTCGGCGCTTCCCGCTCGCAAGGCCAGCCGCGTCGCCCCTGTCGAAGCGATCCGCGAAGCCGGCGATGCCGCGCAGCCGCTCGGGACGCGGCGAATTCTTCTCGGTGTCGGCGTGACGATTCTGGGCGCCATCGGTATCGCGCTCGGGCTGTTCGCCGGCACGTCGGTGGCGTTTCAGCTGCTCGGCATCGGAGCGCTGCTGCTGTATCTCGGCATCTCGTCTCTCGCGCCGCTCGCGGTCGTCCCGATCGCGGGCGTGCTGGGCGTGCCCATCGAGAAGCTCCGTGGCACACCTGGCAAGCTGGCTCGCGTCAACGCGATGCGCGCGCCGCGCCGGGCCGCCTCCACGGCCGCCGCGTTGATGATCGGCGTCAGTCTCGTCGTCGGGATCGCCGTGATGACGGAGTCGGCGAAGGCCTCCACGTCCGTCGCGCTGCAGCAGGCGGTCAAGGCCGACTACATGGTCTTCGCCAGCGCCGGCCAGGGCACGATCAGTCCGGCGGCCACGGCGGCGCTCGCGAAGGATCCGCACTTCTCGAACGTCGACGACCTCAAGTCGGGGACGATTCTCATCCACGGCTCGAGCGCGTCTGTGTTCGCCGCCAACCCGGCGGACTACCAGGACTTCTTCACGCTCGACGTGGCCTCGGGAGATCCCAACTCTCTGGCGAACCCGGACACCATATTCCTGGATGAAACAGAGGCATCCAACCACAGCTGGAGAGTGGGCGACACCATCAACGTCACCTTCCCGCAGTCAGGTACCGCGGTACGGGAGCGGATCGGCTGCATCTTCAACCCAAACGCGATCACGACCGGATACATGATCTCGTCGCAGCAGTACGCGAAATTCTTCCCTGAGCCGCAGACGTTCATCATCCTGCTGCGCGCTGTCCCGGGCGTGACGCACAACGCGGGTATGACGGCGCTGCACCAGGACCTCGCGGCGTTTCCCACGCTGAAGGCCTACGACTCCGCGTCCTTCCTCGCTCTGCAGAGCCAGAGCCTCGATCAGCTCACCTCAGCGGTCGATGTCTTCCTCGTGATGGCGATCGTCATCGCTGCGCTCGGAATAGTGAACACGCTGGCGCTGTCGATCATCGAGCGTGCCCGCGAGCTCGGCCTCCTGCGTGCGATCGGCCTGACCAGAAGCCAGACGCGCACGATGGTGCGGTGGGAATCGGTCCTGATAGCGTTTCTGGGCCTGATCCTCCGTGTCGTGGTTGGCATAGCGCTCGGCATCGCCGTGGTCCGTGCGCTCGCGTTCACCGGCCTCGGCCACGTCTCGGTGCCGTTCGTGTCACTGCTCTGGTACGCCGTCGGGGCGCTGATCATTGGGCTGCTGGCAGCGATCCTGCCGGCACGACGAGCGGCCCGGCTCAACGTGCTGGAGGCCATCTCGACGGAGTAGCGGCGTGCGCCCCCGCCAGGAATCGAACCCGGGACCAACCGCTTAGAAGGCGGCCGCTCTATCCGCTGAGCTACGGGGGCCACCCATATAATCGCTGAGCCAGAGTCGTTCGGCTCGTGGTGGCCATAGCTCAGCTGGTTAGAGTGCCAGGTTGTGGCCCTGGAGGTCGTGGGTTCAAATCCCACTGGCCACCCGTCGCCGACGACCTGACGCGGCAGCACGCGCGACCTGTTGATCCGCTGTTCCGAGCGACGGTGCTCGGCGTGTCTCGACGCATGGACGTGCGCGGGTGCGGGACGGCGACGCGTTGGCCACCAGAAGCGTTCGCCCAACTCACGCAGCAGATGGTGTCGGCGGGCGCGCGCGCGGCACCTCACTGTGCGGCAGCATGAGGATGCGTCCGTCCTCAGCGACGATGAGCTGCCGCCCACCCTCGTGCACCATCCAGTGATGCCTCGAGCAGAGCAACACGAGATTGGAGAGCTCCGAGGTACCGCCGTCCGCGTGATGCACGACGTGGTGCGGCACCGTCCACGATGCCGGCCGGTCGCATCCCGGCACGACGCAGCCGCAGTCGCGCAGCGCGAGCTTGCGCCGCGTCGCCGTGTTCGGCATGCGCCGCGAGCGTCCGACTGCGATGGCGCGGCCCTCGCC
>JAFALX010000117.1 GCA_019234035.1 Candidatus Dormiibacterota bacterium
CGGCCCTGCTGCTTCTGCCGGCGGCGGTGGGCCTGGGAGTGGCCGCGGCGGGGCGACGCCGGGCATCCCGGCGGACCTCGTAGCCGCGCCTGGTCTCACGACGAGCCAGCAAACAAAAGCCGACTGGAACAGTCGGGTATTGGGTACGATCGATCCATGCCCAGCTCTCGCGACCTGCTCGACGACGCCCGCCGTGTCATCCCCGAGGTCACGCCGGAGCAGGTGCGCAGCCAGAACGGCGCTCGCATCCTGATCGACGTCCGCGAGCGGGACGAGTTCGAGCAGGGGTACATCTCCGGCGCCGTGCACGTCAGCAAAGGGCACATCGAGACCCGCATCGAGGATGCGGTTCCAGACAGAGACACCCCCATCACCCTGTACTGCGCCGGCGGCACGCGCTCGCTGCTCGCGGCGCGAGCGATTCGCGAGCTCGGCTATACCGATGTGCAGTCGATGAGCGGCGGCTTCAACGGATGGAAGCAGGCCGGGTTCGATTTCGCCATGCCGGCGGCACTGACTCCCGAACAGAAGATTCGCTACAGCCGTCACCTGCTCATCCCGGAGATCGGTGACGAGGGGCAGCGCAAGCTGCTCGACGCCAAGGTGCTGCTCATCGGCGCGGGCGGCCTCGGCACCCCCGCGGCGCAGTATCTCGCCGCCGCCGGAGTGGGCACCATCGGCTTCGTCGACTTCGACGTGGTCGACCTCAGCAACCTGCAGCGGCAGATCCTTCACACCGAGGACCGCATCGGCATGCGCAAGACCGAGTCGGCGCGCATCGCGCTGCAGGCGCTCAACAGCGACGTCGTCGTGCGTGAGCACAACGAGATGCTCAACAGCGACAACGCGCGCGAGATCTTCGAGCAGTACGACATTATTGTCAACGGCTGCGATAACTTCCCGACGCGCTACCTCGCCAACGACGTGGCGCTCTTCACCAAGAAGCCGCTGATCGACGGCGGCATCTTCCGCTTCGAGGGTCAGCTGACGACGGTGCTGCCGTTCGCCTCGCCCTGCTACCGGTGCCGCTACCCGCTGCCGCCGCCACCCGAGGAGGCGCCGTCGTGCGCCGAGGCCGGTGTGCTCGGCGTGCTGCCGGGCGTCATCGGTGTGCTGCAGGCCGTCGAGACGATCAAGCTGATCACCGGCATCGGTGAGCCCCTCGCCGGACGCCTGCTGCACTTCGACGCGCTGGCGATGAAGTTCCGCGAGTTCCGCGTGCCGCGGGACCCGCAGTGCCCGGTGTGCGGTGAGAACCCGACGATCACCGCGCCGATCGACTACGCGGGGTTCTGCGCCGCGCCTCTCGGCCGCGCCACCGAAGCGGTGGGCGCCGGCGAAGCTGTGCACGCCTAGCTGACCCAGCGAGTTCCCTTGGCGGTACGCGGTCGAGTCCGGCTGCGCACCCTGCGTACTTTGTCCGTCGCATTGTCCGTCTGAAGGGCCCAATTTCGAACGTACGTTCGCTACCATCATACACATCAATGTGTGATGCAGGCGAACTACGCGACCCGTTGGCCGACCTCGAATCAGCGCTGGCTCGGGTGCGTGCTGTGCCTCATGGCGGCCGAAGCCGCGAGCAGCTGACCCCGGATGTCATTCGCCTGCGCCGCCTGATCGATCAGGCTGAGCTCGAGTTCGCGGTCCGCTGCGGCGAGCTTGCCGCCACGGGCGAGTTCGACCCGGAATACAGTGAGAGCGCGTACCAGTGGATCCGCGACGAGTGCAAGGTCTCCGGCCGGGTGGCTTCCGACGCCCTCGCCGTGGCGGAGCAGAGCGCGTCGTTGTCCGGCAGCGTCGCTGCGCTGGATGAGGGACGCATCGGGTTCGGCCATCTCGCGCTCATGGCGCACACCGCTGCTGCGCTGACGGAATCAACGACGGCGCCGCCGATCGATGAGAGCCGGCTGCTGAAGCAGGCAGAGCGGCACACCGTCACGCGCTTCCGTCGCGACTGCACCAACGCACGCCACGCTGCGGATTCCGCAGCCTTTCTGAACGACTACGTCGATGCCGCGGACGCGCGCTTCCTTGACGTGAAGGCGCGCGACGACGGCTCTGTGTGGCTGCGCGGCTTCCTCGACTCGGTGGGCGCTGCCAGCCTGCGCACCGTGCTGGAGTCGCTCGGCCGGCGCGATGGCGCCGGCGACATCCGCACGAGCGAGAAGCGAATGGCCGATGCGCTCGTGGAGCTGGCCGAGTTCGCGCTGCACAACCCCGACATCGCAGGAGGTGGCGCGCGAGCCCCGCAGCTGATGGTCACCGCGAGCGTCGACACACTGCGCAACGCGCCCGGTGCGCCGGCCGCGGAGCTCGACTTCGCCGGGCTCGTCCCAGCCGAGACCGCCCGACGACTCGCCTGCGACGCCGACATCATCCCGGTGGCGGTGGACGGCGAGGGACGCCCGCTCGCAGTGGGCCGCTCGCGGCGCATGCCGAATACCGCGACACGTCGCAAGCTGCAGCTGCGCGACCGTGGCTGCGTGTTCGGCAACTGCGACCGGCCCGCATCCTGGACAGTTCCCCACCACATCGTCTTCCACGAAAACGGCGGCGGGAACGACCTGGACAATCTCGCCTCGCTGTGCAACCGGCACCACTGGGTGGTGCACGAGGGCGGTTCTCAGCTCGTCCGCACAAAGGACGGTCGCTTCCTCGTCCTTCCACCACCGAGTGACGTGCCGCGGGCGAGACCGCCGACGACAACCGCTGCGTGAGGATGCTGTGTAGCAACCTTCGCGTTCTGCGCTGCTGGGTTGTTGTAGGGCCTCGCAACGTTGGGTGTCTGGGCTTGCGCTTATCGATAAGGGCTCTGGCGTAAGCAGGCTGGCCTGATCAAGCTTCGCCTAGCATGAGCCGCGCAACTGCTGGTCGACTTACTTGAGGCAGAGCCCGACCACGCGCTCACGGCTGCATAACAAACCCACGTTGGAGCTTCTGTTCGGCGGCCTGCGATCTCAACAGCGGTCGCGAGACGTCTTGGTGAGCATCGTTGTGCCGTAGAAATAGCGCAACCGAACACAATGGACCGACATCCCGGCTATGAGCAGGCCGGCGACGAGAATGTCCCCGGCAGCGTCCGTGCTGCCCCACTCGACAGCGGCACCGCCACTCGTCGCGATCAGTGCCGCTAAGAACAAGGCAATGGGAACTCGTGACGGTGTGAACCTTCGCGTGGTGAGCAGCCATGTTATGGCCGCCGCTCCGAGTGTGTAAATGACGTACTCGTCGACGTGGTGGAGGGCTTCGGTCTCATCAACAACGTCAGGAATCAGATAGACCGCCGCTGCTAGGACCAGCGCGGCAGGGGTGAAATTGCGACGGCGGTTCCACACCTGCTCAGGATGGAGGAGCTTCCTATCACGCAGGCCCTGGGCGACGCCGATCGCGATCAGTACCACGCCGATCGCGCTCGCGGCGACGACGAGCAACGCATCACGACTGGTCGGCAGTTCCGTCATCACGATTCCATTGTCACCGTCGTGGCCGAAAAGCGCACTAACGCGTGGCGCAACGAGGTGTACTCGGCTCATGGCAATCGAAGCAGCGGGCCCTTCATAGCGATGGTGTCCGTCGAGGGTGTCAATGGCCATCAGAGTTCCCCATCGGTGGCCATGAACAGGCTGATGGCGCCACGCGAACAGGCCACTCGCATCCGTCAAGGAAAACTGCTGGACGCTCGCCGGGTCAGGCGGTACCTCCTCCACACCGTAAAGAAGCGATCGCGGATAGCCCCGTCGGCAATGGAGGAAGGCACACTCCGCGCATAGATGCTCGACCCGGGTCTCGTAACGCTCATCGTCGTCGTGGTGGTAGCGGGAGCGGCACCGGTCTTTGGTGTCTTCCTGTGGAACGCTCGCCACCGACTCTCGGAGGCCGCCCGTGACGCTCGCGCGCATCAGGCCGGCGGTAGATCTAGGCTCGGAACGGGAATCCTCGTCTACGGCTTCGCCACTGCCATCTTCCTGACGTTCGGCGCCTTATCTCTGCTGCGTGGTGGGTACGTAGTCGGTGCCATCCTCATCGCGCTTGGCCTCGCCTATGGAGCCGCTATGTATGCAGGCATCCTCGGGACATCTCGGCGCTCCGAAGGCCGGCGTTAGCTTGCGCCGAGGCGCTGCCCGCCGCCGGCTCCATGCCCAAGCGCGGCCCATGGAATTTCTCGCACCGCGTCCGAAGGTTCGACCACGCGTTACCTGGCAACGTTGCGGCCATGGAACCCAGCACCCGACCACGGACCCCCTCCACGCAGCGCACCGTCCCATTGGCGACGGCCTTCGGACTCCTCGACGGCGACACCGCTTACGGATGCGACATGCCGCTCTGGGATGACGACGCGGTGATCGAGCTGCTGGCTGCCCTGCCTCAGCCCTCCGCCGCCCGCCTCCGGCGGCACGTGGACGCTGCGTGACCGCCGGGGCACAATTCCCGCACGCCGGGCGTTCGCCGTGATAGACGTTCGCGTGCGCGGATGGGGAATGGCATCCAGTCAGTCGTTCTTGACACGCCCGGCGCGCGTCAGCCTTCAGTTGCGTCGATCTGTGTGGCAGCGTCGATGACGAGGACAGGGATGCCGTCCTCGATGGGATACATGACACGGCACGAGGCACAGTTCAGCTGCGACTGGACGTCGGTCAACGGCCCGTAGCAACGGGGGCAGGCAAGGACCTCCCGCATCGCGTCGGGCAGCGGACGTCTCACGCTGCGACGAGGGGGACGGACTCCAGAAATCGCCGGGTCTCCTCGGTGAACAGCGGCGGATACTCGAGATTGCACAGGTGGCCGCACCCCAGCGTCACCATCCGCGCCCCTGGAATCGCCGCGGCCAGCGCGTCGATGTCGGCGCGCGGGACGACCTCATCGGCGCGGCCGGCGATCACCAATGTCGGCGCCGAGATCGCGGACAGCATCGACGTGCTGTCAGGCCGTGCCGCCATCGCTCGTGCACAGTGCGCCACACCCGCCGGCGTGCAGCGGCGGATCCGGCCCCGCATGGGGTCGGTCACATGGACCTCGTGACGTCCGTGTTCGCCAAGCAGGCGCTGCACATTCGGCTCCACGATCGATTCCACGGACTCCTCGCGCTCCACCGTATCCGCGAGCGACAGCCGTGCGGTGCGCACCTCGTCGTTGTCGGCGGTCGCGCGCGTGTTGGCGAGCACAAGACTCAACACCCGCTCCGGTGCCAGCCGCAGCAGCCCAAACGCGACGTAGCCCCCCATGGACGCGCCGACAAGGTGGAAGCGGTCGATCTCGAGCGCATCGAGCGCCCGTACCACCGCGGCCGCGTACGCGTCGAGACTGGCCTCGCCGTGAGGAGGCACAGAGGAGCCGCACCCCCAGTAATCGGGCCGCAGGCAGCGATATCGCCCCGACAGCGCCGCCACCTGGTGGTCCCACTGCGATGCGTCCAGTGGGAACGCGTGCAGCAGCAACAGCGGGGCGCCTTCACCGGTGTCGTGTATCGCTGGAAGCGCGCCCGCCATCGGCGCGGGCTCAGCCCTGCGCGGCGAGTTCGCGGATGGGGAAGTCGTCGAGTGACGCCGGCTCGATGTGCGTGCGCGCGTGGCGCTCGACGTCACGCAGCTTGAGAATCTCGGCCGGGGTGATCAGGGTGATGGCGATCCCCGTCCGTCCCGCACGCGCCGTGCGTCCCACACGGTGCAGGTACTCGTCGGGCGTCGACGGCACGTCGTAGTTGATGACGTGCGAGATGTCGTCGATGTCGAGCCCGCGGGCCGCGACGTTGGTCGCGATCAGGCAGCTCACATGACTCTCACGAAACTGCTTCATCGCGCGATCGCGTTCCTTCTGGCTGAGATCGCCGTGCAGCAGACCGACGCCGTGGCCACGCTGCAACAGCTGCGCCTGGAGCACGTCGGCGGTGCGCTTGGTCTCGACAAAGATCAGCGCCATCGTCACATCAGGTTGATCGAGGATGCGTGAGAGCGCTTCAGTCTTGTCTGCCCACGGTGTCTGCACGTAGAGCTGCCGTACACCGGCGGCGATCTCCGGGCGCGTGCTGATCTCGATCGTCACCGCGTCGTGCATGTAGCGCGCGGCGAGCCGGCGCACCCAGTCGGGCATCGTTGCGCTGAACAGCAGCGTCTGGCGCTCCGGCGGGCACTGCCGCAGGATCCGCTCGACGTCGGGCGCAAACCCCATGTCGAGCATGCGGTCGGCCTCGTCGAGGACCGCGATGCGGACGTTGGCGAGGTTCAGCGAGCGTCGCTGGATGTGGTCGGCGAGACGCCCCGGTGTTGCCACGATGATGTGTACGCCGCGGCGCAGCTCCTGCATCTGACGGCCGATCGAGTCGCCGCCGTAGATGGCGACGGAGCGGAGGTCGTGCCGTGCCGCGAGGCGGGTCAGCTCCTCGTGGACCTGTACGGCGAGCTCGCGCGTCGGACACAGCACCAGCGCCTGCACGAAGCCGTTGCGGGCCTCGAGCCGCTCGATGATCGGGATGCCGAAGGCGGCGGTCTTGCCGCTGCCGGTGTGCGCCTGACCGATGACGTCGCGACCCTCGAGCGCCGGCGGGATCGACCCGGCCTGAATCGGGGTCGCCACCTCGAAGCCCATCTCCGCAACGGTGTGGAGCATGGGGACGCTCAGCTGCAGCCGGTCGAATGTGACCGGTGGCGAGTCTGGGTCGATCGCGGCCACATCCACCGCAGCCTCCGCGGGACGTGACCTTGCGATATGCGGTCTTCCAAACCGCATCCTCGAATTGGAACGCAAGTCGAAAGTCAGTCTACCCGAAGACCGCCGAAGCAACACCGGCGAACGTCTGCGCCTGCCCGTGCCGTCACCGTGCGGCGACGCACGCGGGTGAGAACATGCACCGCCGTGAGCGCCGACGTCCTCTGCACCGTGCCCCTTCCCGATCCCTACACCGAGCGGATCGAGGGCGCCGCCACCCTTCGCGTCATGGGCCGCCTGCTCTCCCACGAGGAGCTCGTGGAGACGCTGCAGCTGTCGCCGGCAGACGTGCTCTGCCCGCAGCTGCAGGAGCGCATCGATGCCGCCGTCCTCGATGCCGGCGCTCCGCGCTTGCGGTGCGTCTCGCTCTACGCGGT